>JALUPA010000489.1 GCA_027054335.1 Ardenticatenaceae bacterium | reverse complement strand
GAGTGGCTCAGGAGGCTGAACGTCGTGGATGTTTTTAAAGGAGATGCACAACCGGAGATCCACGACACCACCCCGCTGAACGGAGCAAATTTTATATGAAATATCAGCTAAATGTTTGAATGTCAGCCCTGTCAGAATCAGACCTAAGGTAGGATTGAAAGTGGACGTGCGTCCTATTGAAAAAACCTTCCGGGACGGTCAGAATCAGACCTAAGGTAGGATTGAAAGCCAGCACAAATGCAAGTGATATTAAAGCAATTGCGATGGTCAGAATCAGACCTAAGGTAGGATTGAAAGCTACAGGTGCAAGAATACTTTCACCTATGGTCTTACGTCAGAATCAGACCTAAGGTAGGATTGAAAGATGTACGCGGGTATGCAAATGAACACGGAGAGAAAGAGTCAGAATCAGACCTAAGGTAGGATTGAAAGCGTAGAGCTCGCAGGGCTCTTCGGAAAGCTGAGCGAGTCAGAATCAGACCTAAGGTAGGATTGAAAGCTTCAAGGGAGTACCTGTCAAGCTCCTCGTAACTGTGTCAGAATCAGACCTAAGGTAGGATTGAAAGTCTGTGGGGACGACGTAGTATTTGCCTTTGTGCTCAAGTCAGAATCAGACCTAAGGTAGGATTGAAAGTTTCTATGTGGACGCCCTCAAGCACGACGTTACCAGGAGGGGTCAGAATCAGACCTAAGGTAGGATTGAAAGATCGCATAGAGCTCATTCACGTTGCAGTCGTGGAGGTCAGAATCAGACCTAAGGTAGGATTGAAAGCAGCGTTTGCATCCGCCCTGATACCGTCGTAGCCATGTCAGAATCAGACCTAAGGTAGGATTGAAATCCAATACCTGTTATCGCTGCTAAAGCCGATAAGGAGGTCAGAATCAGACCTAAGGTAGGATTGAAATGGCATCAGGCGATACGGCACAAACAGCGGGTCAAGCGGTCAGAATCAGACCTAAGGTAGGATTGAAATCTGAAACCCTTGCGCACGAGCTCGGGCTTGGGCGCAGTCAGAATCAGACCTAAGGTAGGATTGAAATATATAGTAAACACAAATAGAAGGAGTGAGAGAGATGGGTCAGAATCAGACCTAAGGTAGGATTGAAATCCCCCTCTCGCCAGCTCCCTGCCCCTGCTCCAGCTCGTCAGAATCAGACCTAAGGTAGGATTGAAATCTCAACCTTCGTAGCCGGTGCTTTCCCCCTGAGCTCTGTCAGAATCAGACCTAAGGTAGGATTGAAATTGATGAGCTGCGTGCCGACCTGGAAAAGGCACGCAGTCAGAATCAGACCTAAGGTAGGATTGAAATATAGTCCGAGAAGCCATGCATTTTCATGTACTTCTTGAAGTGTCAGAATCAGACCTAAGGTAGGATTGAAATGCACAAGCGCTTACCTGGGTAGATACGAGATGAGCGGTCAGAATCAGACCTAAGGTAGGATTGAAATTCAATTGCAAAAATGCCGAGCTTCTGGATTATCATCCCGGTCAGAATCAGACCTAAGGTAGGATTGAAATTTGTTCACCTTGGTTCGTGAGCTCTGAACCGTCGCCAGTCAGAATCAGACCTAAGGTAGGATTGAAATACACCTTTGCGATTGCGCCCACCGCAAGCAGCACGCGTCAGAATCAGACCTAAGGTAGGATTGAAATTTGCTTCTGCTGCCATCCGTGCCCTCCTGCTACTCAAAGTCAGAATCAGACCTAAGGTAGGATTGAAATGCGAGTACACTCTGACCATCTTTCCCGTGCAGAAGGGTCAGAATCAGACCTAAGGTAGGATTGAAATTCGCCCTGTTGAGGTCATCCTCCGTGAGCTGCTTAAGGTCAGAATCAGACCTAAGGTAGGATTGAAATCATCTCGTAAAGCCTCAGTAGGCGCTCCAGGAGGGCTGTCAGAATCAGACCTAAGGTAGGATTGAAATGGCTATCTCCTTCTCTAAGTCCTTGCCCCACATCTCGGTCAGAATCAGACCTAAGGTAGGATTGAAATCGGTCGCATCGGTAGTCAGCGTGTTCTCAACGTGATGAGTCAGAATCAGACCTAAGGTAGGATTGAAATAGAAGGAAAAAGAAGGTAGAATTGAAAGAAAAGCGGTCAGAATCAGACCTAAGGTAGGATTGAAATGGGAGCAGACAGGAAGGGGTGATTTAAATGGCTGTCGTCAGAATCAGACCTAAGGTAGGATTGAAATTGTACTACACCGGGCAGACGGATAAGCTCAGCATAGTCAGAATCAGACCTAAGGTAGGATTGAAATACAGAATCAAGAGAAATCTCATCCAGCCCCTCGAGAGTCAGAATCAGACCTAAGGTAGGATTGAAATATTCTAACGCCTATAGACTATCCCCTCCATAAATTACGTCAGAATCAGACCTAAGGTAGGATTGAAATTGCGGTTCTCAGCAGGTTCTTTCATGGCTCTCAGCAGTCAGAATCAGACCTAAGGTAGGATTGAAATTGGCGCAGAGCTATGCCTTTTCCATCCCCGAGCGTGGTCAGAATCAGACCTAAGGTAGGATTGAAATGTAATTGTATTATGATGGGCGTTATTTAACGATAAGTCAGAATCAGACCTAAGGTAGGATTGAAATTGGGAGCAGGCAGGAAGGAGTGATTTAAATGGCTGTGTCAGAATCAGACCTAAGGTAGGATTGAAATTCCAGCTTTCCGTAGTTGAACGGAATAGTTACACTGTGTCAGAATCAGACCTAAGGTAGGATTGAAATCATGTAAAATGTAAAACAATATTACACCAACTATCATGTCAGAATCAGACCTAAGGTAGGATTGAAATTCAATTATCAACTGCACCTCAACCACCTCAAACAGGTCAGAATCAGACCTAAGGTAGGATTGAAATACAAGTTCGTGATAAAGCGACTCTGATAATTCTCGCGTCAGAATCAGACCTAAGGTAGGATTGAAATGCAGCGACGTTGCGGCGAATATATGAGCATACTTCTTCAATGTTTGCCCGCAGCAGCTTAAGCTGCGCAAGGTCAGAATCAGACCTAAGGTAGGATTGAAATAGCCACATGCTGTACTCTGCCACAGCCTGCGCATAAGTGTCAGAATCAGACCTAAGGTAGGATTGAAATTCTTGGAGCTAATAGAAGGTGGCTACAGATTGACCTGTCAGAATCAGACCTAAGGTAGGATTGAAATATGACTATGCTGAGCACCAGAAGCACCAGAGCCAGCGTCAGAATCAGACCTAAGGTAGGATTGAAATATGCACTGATATTTCTATCTCTTTCTCCGCCATCTACGTCAGAATCAGACCTAAGGTAGGATTGAAATGGGAAAGGTATATATATGTTGTTATTGTTAGTCAGAATCAGACCTAAGGTAGGATTGAAATACGTTAGTTCTTTAACACAGGGTGCCCAGCTCCCGCCGTCAGAATCAGACCTAAGGTAGGATTGAAATCAGAACCACTGTGCCTGATACAGTCTCATCAAAGTAGTTAGAATCAGCCCTAATGTAGCAAGGTTGAAATATCTCCATTCAACGGTATTGCAAACC
>JALUPA010000488.1 GCA_027054335.1 Ardenticatenaceae bacterium | reverse complement strand
CTAAACTACGCCACCCCAACATCATGCAAGTGCATGACTTCAACCACGATGGCGTCACTTATTACATTGTCTTTGAATACATCCCCGGCCAATCCCTCAACCAAAAACTAAAAGAACTGCGGGAAGCGGACCAGATTATGCCGCTCGACGAGGTCATCAACGTTATGACGCCGCTGTGCGACGCTGTGTCCTACGCTCACGAGCGGGGTATGGTTCACCGCGATCTAAAGCCGTCTAACGTAATTATCAATCCTGCTGGACAACCTATTTTACTGGATTTCGGCATTGCCAAGATTTTAGGCGACAATTACGTGCATACCGCCACCGGGGCTACCGTAGGAACCGCCCAATATATGGCCCCGGAACAGGTTTTGGGCGAAAAAGTAGACCACCGGGCCGACATCTATTCCCTGGGTATTATGTTGTATGAGATGGTGACCGGCCGGCCACCCTACGAAGGCAGTTCCGCCATCACAGTAATGATGAAACACGTCAATGATCCCGTGCCGGACGCACGCCTCTTTAATACCAATCTGCCAACCGGTTATAATGCCGTCATAGAAAAGGCCCTGGCAAAAACCCCGGATGACCGGTACAACTCAGCCACGGAACTAGCCCTGGCTCTGCGTGATTCGACACAAACGCCAGCCGCAATAGTAGCAGGAACTGAGGTGTTACCTACTCCGCCGATCACACCCGCAGAAACACCAGAACCCGCAGCCGAGCTGCCGCAAACAGTCGCTGTGGCCAGTTCAGAAGCGCCGGTTATTCCCCCGCCGCCGCCTCTGGCTCCGCCCACGGCCGTAGCTCCGCCCAGCCAGCCTGCCGCCAAACAAAATAAAACGCTCCTCTACGCCGCTATCGCCATCATTGCTATCCTGGCGCTGGGCGGCGGCAGTTTCTTCTTGCGGCAAAATAGGGATAATTCCGGGGGCGACCAGGTGGCAGAGAGTACGGCCGTGCCCGCTCCGCCGCCCACCACGGAAGCAGCCGCTCCGGAGCCAACCGCCCTCGAAGAAGCAATCGTCCTCCCTGAACCCACGGAAGAAATAGCCACTGATATTCCTGATCCCACACCGGAACCGATTGTAGAAGAAACGGCCGTGCCCACCCCCACCCCCACCGTCGCAGCCCCCGAAAACATGACTCTTATCCCTGCCGGCCGCTTCCTTATGGGATCATCTGACGGGCAGCCCGACGAACAGCCGGAACACGAAGTCACATTGACCGCTTTCTTTCTCGACTTATTTGAAGTGAGCAACGCCGACTACCGCGAATGTCTGGCTGCCGGCGGCTGCGAACAGCCCGTCCTGACCAACGCCTTCACCCGGCAAAACTACTTCAACGATCCCGCCTTCGACAACTATCCGGTCATCGGCGTCCGCTGGACCCACGCCAACGCCTACTGCCAATGGGCCGGCAAACGCCTGCCTACCGAAGCCGAATGGGAATACGCCGCTAGCGGCCCGGACAACTTCACCTGGCCCTGGGGCAACGAATTCGATCCTACTCTCAGCGCCGCCAGCGCCCCGGACACCCAGCCGGTAGACGAATACCCGGCTGGCGTCAGCCCCTTTGGTATCTTCAACATGGCCGGTAACGTCAACGAATGGGTGCAGGATACCTATGACCCCGCCTTTTACGCCAATTCGCCCGCCGAGAATCCTCTCAGCGAAGCACCCGGCAACCGCATCTACCGCGGCGGCAGTTTTGCCAACGAAAACAGCGATTTTTACACCACCAGCCGCCGTTTCAATAAATCCATCTCTACCTTCGATGTAGACCTCGGTTTCCGCTGCGCCCAGGATGTGAATAGTGAATAGCAATCGGTAATCAGTGACCAGGAGGGGCGTCAAGCAAAATTGCAAACCGGTATTAGAAGATTTTCGGTTAACCCGAACATATAACCGAATGCCGGTTTTGCTGTATAATTACCACAGGATGCAGGCTTTCTCTTGGGAGTCAACTTGGTAAGAAAACTATGGCCGAATACATCCAACACTCATTCTCCTTCTACGCGCCATCTAAATCTGCGTTGCTGCCCAAAAATGTTGGTGCAATTACCAATAATAATAATTCTCTTGATTCCGCAGATAAAGCATTCCACAATTGGTACCGGTTTATCTTATCCTATCCCCCTCATCTTGTACGGGATTATATAAATGATTTTGATCTGAACGAAAATGCTACCGTTTTAGATCCATTTTGCGGGACAGGAACAACCATTGTTGAGGCCAAGTTAAACCAAATACCTGCCATCGGTATCGAAGCCAATCCATTTCCATATTTTGCCTCCAATGTCAAAGTTAATTGGAGCGTAGATATTACCGAACTACAAACCGTCACGGAAACCATTACACAGGCAACTTATGCGACATTACTTCATCAAGGAATAGACGACAAATCGTTAACCTGCGATCCTGACGCCGAATTAACAACCCTGGATGCTCAAGCAGCACGCGCCGTCATTAAAAATTCTATAAGCCCTTTACCTTTACACAAGTCATTAGTTTTACTGGAACAAATAAAAAAACATCAAAACTCTGCCGCATATAAATACTGCATACTGGCTTTAGGCAATGCGCTGGTGACAAACATCGGAAACCTTAGATTTGGACCGGAAGTAGGCGTGGGCAAGATAAAGAAAGATGCGCCTGTAGTAGCCCTGTGGAACTGTGAAATTAAAAAAATGCTGCACGATTTGCAGTACGTACAAAAAAACAACTATCCTCCGGCCAAACTATTTCATGCAGATGCACGATATATGCGAAGTATCATTCCGCCAAATTCGGTTGACGCTGTAATTACATCGCCTCCCTACCCCAACGAAAAAGATTACACGCGCACGACGCGCCTTGAATCTGTTATCCTCGGTTTTTTTGCTGATATGTCGCAACTGAGAACTCACAAAAAACGATTATTAAGATCGAATACCCGCGGCGTTTATAAAGTTGACGATGACGATATCTGGATTAAAGACAATCAAAAAATTCAGGAGTTAGCCAACACAATCGAGAAACGAAGAATCGATCTGGGAAAAACCTCTGGATTTGAAAAACTGTACCCCCGCGTTGTTAAATTATATTTCGGCGGCATGGCGAAACATTTAACAGAGATGACGAATGTGTTGAAGCCTGGAGCAAAACTGGCTTACGTTGTAGGCGATCAAGCATCTTATTTGCGGGTACTGATTCAGACAGGCAGCCTGCTTGCCGAAATCGCAGAAGAAATCGGGTATCAAGTGGAACGTACAGATCTTTTCAGAACCCGATTTTCTACTGCTACCAAAACTGAACTGCGAGAAGAAGTTGTCATTTTGCGTTGGCCGGGAAACAAAAAATGAGTTGTTTCTACCAAGAAAGCCCATGAGCAAATACGAACAAATTATTGAATGGATCTTTTTTAACAATTATCGTGAAGCGGATACTATAGTGTCGTTTAGTCGAGATGAGTTGGCGCTGGCCTCAAGCAAGTTGGGATTTGCTCGTATAAAAAACCTGGGCGACATTCCCTATTCCTTCCGATTTCGGCGCGACCTGCCTGAAACCATCCAGGCTACAGCACCGCAAAACAGTGAATGGATTATCGTAGGGATGGGAATTGGCAAGTATGCCTTTCGTCTGGCATCTCCGGGTAAGATCAAACCAGGTTCACATTACTATCCGGTCAAAGTGCCTGATGCAACCCCCGAAATAGTGCGACTTTATACGTCTGGAACTGATGAACAAGCGCTCCTGACCCGTGTTCGTTATAATCGTCTTGTAGACATTTTCACGGGCTTAACCTGTTATTCCGTGCAAAACCATCTTCGCACCACGGTAAGCCATATCGGGCAGGTTGAAATTGATGAAATTTATGTTGGCGTCAATAAACGCGGTACACATTTTATACTTCCCTGCCAGGCAAAATCACCGGGCGATCAATTCGGTATAGCGCAAGTAATGCAAGATATAGCCTTGTGCCAGGAACGCTACCCAACGGCCGTATGCAAACCTGTTGCCCTCCAATTTACCGCAGAAAACAATGTAGCCATGTTAGAATTGGCAGTGCGTGAAGAAAGCAACATCCTGAAATTGAACGTTGTAGAAGAAAAACATTATCAGCTTGTTCCCCGCTCAGAAATTTCCGAGTCTGAACTAAAAATGCTGATAAAAAATGAACCCGAGTAGTCAGATGACTACTTGTTTGGCAAAGGAGAAACACGGATGAATTTATTCGGCATTCTAGGGTTTATTCTTGTCCTGGTTGTGGTTTTTGCCATCGCCAAATTCATTTTGAAGCTGACAGGCAAAATCATCAGCATCATTATGACGATTTTGGTTGTGGGCGGGCTGCTTCTTTTATTGTGGATTGTGTTTTGAGATTGAAGATTCAGTAATCCCAATATTGCATTTTTTCAGCTGCGGATTGCGCAGATTTGGCGGATTGATTGTATAAAAATCCGCGTAATCCGCGGCTAAAGTCCAATCTCTATTCCGTAATCGTAAACACTGTCCCGGCGGAACGGCCGTTCACCTCCGGCGACAATTCTTCACTGGCAAACGTGGGCATCACCTGGTAACGGCCGGGGATATTCGTATCCAGAAAGTAGCTGTACTGGTACGTGCCCGCCGGTAAGAACTGCGACTGGAAGACCACTTTCTCATCCCGGTACTCGATATTGTCAAAATACCACCAGCCCCAGTACCCCCACGCATACGGTTGATCCGCCGGGCTGATTGCACCGCCCAAATTGGCTGACGTCGTGTTCAGGCCGGGGTCAATCGCCGTTGCGCCGGCCAGAATGGGGTCTTCCAGCGTCACGTACACCCGGTCATTAGGCACAATCACCGTCAGGACGACGCGCACCTTTTGCCCCGCTTTAATCTGCTCAATCGGCTCACACGTCTCCACGTCCGGGTCACAAGCGGCGTCGTAGTAAGCCCGCTCGATGGAGAAGCCGCGGTTGAGCGGGCCGACCTGACTGGCGTCAATGGCGCTGTTCAGGTGCATGGTGTAGTACAAAGCGCCATCCCCTGCGCCGCGCTGGAATTCCACGTAGTTTATCTCATCCAGCAGCAGTCCGGTCAAGGGGATGGAGATGTCTCGGCTCTCGGCCACATTTTCCGGGCCGAAACGGCCGTCCGCCACCCCCTGCAAATTTGCCAACACCGCGTACTCATAATCCGCGCTCAGCTCGCCCGACGCCGCCAGCCATTCCGTCAGCCCCATGAGGCTCCAGGCCGTCTGGTAAGCGCCGGGCCAGACGACGGCCGTCCGCGCATTCATCAGCCAGCGCACCGCCGGGGGCAGGTTCGGGTTCTTGCTGTTAATTTGGGAGAGGGCGTTAACGACAACGGCCGTTTCATAAATATCATTACTCAAACTGGCAAAATCAGCGTCGGGAACCTCCCAATGCGCCCCCGTGGCACTGACCACCGCGCTGTTATTCAAATCCGAAAGCAGCGCCTTCTGATTGTTGCCGGCCGCGCCGTTCAACTCATAAACCAGGGCCAGCATCGCCTGCGACGACGGCAGGAGCAATTCCCGGTGTTCCTCCAGCAGCGCATCCGCCTGCGGCGTCACGTCCTTACCCGCTTCCGCCAGCACGTACAGCATAAATGCCTGAAAATTCACCTCATCTGGCTGCCGCAGCGAGCGAGGCGGCACAATTTGCTGTTCCAGGAAACCAATTCCCCCGCCCAGCGTCGTCCGATTTACCCCGTAGCCGGCCTGTTCCGCCTTGAGCAGCCCCAGCATGGCATACGCCGAAGTCCAGGTATTGCTCTCCGCCGCCGAACACCAGCCCCAGCCGCCGTCAGAATGCTGTAATTCTTCCAGGCGGGCAAGGCTGGCATTAATTGTGTCGTCCAGTTCCGGCTGGAGGGATTGTTCAATATCAGTCAGGTCTAAGCGCTTAACCAGATTGGCTACGGCCGTATTCGGAATCAATTGGTGGGCCACAGACGAGGCGCAGCTTTGCGAAATCTTCCAACCATTCACCAGTTCCAGGCCGTCCAACACCGCCGCGCCCAACGACGCGCTCAAGGTAATCTCCACCGCTCCCTGTGCCGGGTCCACGCCCGGCGGCAGGAGAACGGCCTCCACGCGACGGCCGTCTGCATCCAGTTCGCCCGACGTGCCCACCACGTCCTGCGCCGTAAAGTTGAGTACCGGAATCAGATTATCGTCTCCCACGCCAAACGACGGCTTCGTAGCGTCGCTGAACCCGCCGCCATTGACGCGGAAAGTCAGATCGGCAAAATCCCCATTGTCCACCGAGACCTGCCAGCGCACGACGGCCTTGTCCCCCGCCGCCACCGTCACCGTCTGCTCCGCCGGATCGCGCAACGTCAGCCCATCCGCCTGCAAGGAAACGGCGGCCTCGATCTCCTCGGCCGTGTTGTTGTGGACGACTGCGCCGATGCTGGCCTCATCCCCCACGGTGAAGAAGCGGGGGGTGATGGGGCGCAGCAGGAGAGGTAGCGTCGTCGTTATGTCTACTTCGGATTGACCGACAAGAGTATCGGCCGTTACGCCCTTACTGCTCAAACGCCACGTTGTCAGCGTATCCGGCAAGGGAATTTCGATGACGGCCCGGCCGTCTCCATCTGTACTGATGTGCGGCTGCCAAAAGGCAGTATCGGGGAAATCGCGGCGCACGCCCTCTTCATCTTCCGGCGCGAGAGCGGGCGCGGCTTCGGCGGCAAAATCGCCCCCGCCGCCGCCCCGGCCCAACACTTCTTCGGGAATTTCCACCGCCAAACCTTCACCGGAGATGAACAAACCGGCCCCTAACTGGCTGCGATACGGCTGGCGGCTGTAGAATGCCTCCACAATGGGGGCGGCGTTGTCATCTTTCAGGGTCAGCACGGCCAAATCCACCAGCGCCAGAGACAAATCGGTGTTAGCGACGGGATTGCCGGCGTAATCGGTGACGCGAATGTCGTACACGGCCGTATCTCCCGGCTCCTGCAGCTCATCCCGCGGCGTCAACTGCACATTCAAGGCCAACTGCTCCGGCGACACGATCAGTTCCGTAATCCCCAGGCGAATGTCCGCATACGGATTGGCCGCGTCGTCGGGATTGACCCCGCGCACGGCCGTCACCGAGACAAACACATTGGGGGCAAAATCGGCCGTCACCGGAATTTCCAGCACTTCGCTGTTGCTGTTCAGCGTGATAACCCGCTGCTCAAGCAGCGTGCCCCGCTCAATCGTCAACCACGCCTGTACCGTCTCGGTAAAGGGAGATTGCACCAGAATACGGGCTGTCTCGCCCACTTTGTATTCCGGTTTATCCGGCGTCAAATCCATCGTCTTTTGCGCCGGATCGCTTTGCCAGGCAATGGGATTGGCGCTGTCCGTCACATAGAGTTCGGTGCTGCTGAGATGGGTACGGCCGTTGCCATCCTGCGCCGTAGCCACCGCCAGATACGAGCCGCCCTCTTCCGGGGTAAAGCTGGCCTCCGCTTCACCATTACCGTCTGTTTTCACCCGCGCCTGGGCCACTTCCGTATCTTCCGTTTCCCAGGCGGTGTAGTATGACCCACCGTCATTGGTGCGCACCGGCAGCCATTCCCGCCGGTAAAAAGTCACTTCTACCGCCTGGTTGGGGATGGGGTTGCCCGCCCAATCTACGGTAATCAGGTCAACGGCCGTTTCCGTCCCCGCCGCGCTGATGTAATTCTGCGGCGTCACCCCCACAATCACCTCCGCGGCGTGGAAGATGACCTCGGTGCGGCTGGTGATGGGAAAGCCGGACACATCCTGCACCGTGGCCTCCACCGTCACCCGGCGGCTGCCGTCCGCCACATCCGCCAGCAAATCGGCCGGTAGGGGGATGGTTAGACGGCCGTTTTCATCCGTCACGCCGCTGTCACTGAGCAGGAAATTAGAACCAAACCCGCCAAACGGGCCAACATTCTGATAATCAAACTGGGCATTGTCGCCAAAGCTGTAATAAAGGCCGGGGACAAAGAAGGAATACGGTTCTTCCATTATCGTCCAATCCACCGGCAAGTTGGCCGCCGAACCGCCAAAGAAGTAGGTCGCTTGCAGTTGAACGTCCACCGCCTCGCCGCGTAACGCTTCCTCTTTTTCCGGGGTCAGCGTCACCTGAAATTCGGGGCGGCGGTATTCGGCCACGGTCAGCCCTACACGGCCGTTAACGTCGTCATCCTGAACGTAGAAATCATACCCGCCGGTCGGCGCATCTTCCGGCAAGAGATATTCGCCGCTGAATGTGCCGTCCGCATCAGTCTCCACGGGAATGGTCACGTCCACGCTCTGGCCGCCGGCAAAGTTGTTGTAAACCAGTTTGAGTTCCAGAGACCGGGGCGCGGGGATGGTGTAACGGCCGTAATCCGTCTCCCGCACAATTCCCTTGTAATAAATTGTATCGCCGGGGCGGTAAATGGGGCGATCTGTATAAATGTAGGCCAACAAATCCGCCTCGTCCGAACTGGTGGATCGCAAATCAAACGCCCAGCCGCCAATATTCTGGTTCCAGCGGCTGTTGCCCACGCCAAAACCGGCCTGCCCCGGCGCGCCATGGATCACCGTCACCCCTTCCAGATATTCGTTGGGTGGCTGGTAGGGGAATGAGGCAAAACCGTTGGCGTCGGATACGGCCGTGCCCACTTCCACCCCCTGCGCGTCAAACAACGTCAACTCCCGCCCTTCAACCGGCCGGCCGGAAGCAATATCCGTCACCCAAACGTGTACGCTGCCAAACATCTCCTTTACCGTGATGTTGGTATCGGCTACCACCAGCAAATTGCGCTGATTTTGCCAGTAACGGGCATTCTCATCCACATTGGCCGCATTGAGCGCCAGCAAGTAAACGCCGCTGGGCAGCGTACCGCCATCCGCCAGAGGCAGAGTGTAAATGCCCAGGTCATTCCGGCCGGTATCCGGCGAAATCTGCCAACGGCGCAATGGTTCGGCCGCCGGTTGGTAATCCTGCAAATCATACGGCCGGTTAATCAGGTTCAGGGGCAGCCCCATGTCATACAGCCGCACCTCCATGTCACCGGAATTGACGTGAATGATGTCTACCACGTTGGTTACGCTGGTGCTGAGTTGGCTGATTTGCGGGGCCAAATTAAAGGAGGCGATAGGCGGCCGTCCCGGCGACCGGAAACGCCAGGTAAAATCAGCCCCCAGCGTATTGCCGTAAGGATCGGCCGCGTCGCCAGGAACAGTTATTGTATATTCCGTATCCAGTTCGTAGGGAAAATCAAGGCTGATCTGGTTGGCATAACTATTGACATAATATCGGACTATACCGGGATCGGGATCAATGATGATGCGGTCTTCCACTGTATCCCAATCCATTGGCGAGACAAAATCTATGACTACCCCGCGCGTCCATTGATCGGGTACGCTGTCTGGTTCGGGGCGCACGTTGGCAATGGCCGGGAAAGGCCAGGTGTTGAAAGTGGCAATATATTCCTGCCCCAAAACGGCTTGCCCGCTGGCGGAAGCGGCGGACGGGTCTAGCCGCAGTTGGTATTCGGTTTCCATTTGCAACGGCTGCCGCGGGGTGAGGGCCAGGATACGGCCGTCATCCGACCAGGCATAATCGAGAGAAACAGCCGGCGCATCCACACCACGCAAAGTAACGGCCGCCTCCGTCGCCGCCTGATCCATCGGCATGTTAAACGTCACGCTAATCGTCTCTGTCGGGGCAATAAAGCTGCCTTCTTCCGGCTGCGTGATGACCACTTCCGGGCTGAGCGTGGTGAACTGCCAGCTATACGGGGCCAGACTGACGCCGGTGATACTGGTCAGATCGTCTACCGACACCTGATAAGTCGTCGCTCCGGCCAGCGGCTCATCCGGCGTAAAACGGTAAATGCTGGTGGACGTCCATTCACCCGTACCGGCCAGCGGCGGCTCAAACACAAGCGGCTGGGGCAGATCGGCCTGCTGTTCGCCGCCAACCAAAGGCACAACGGGCTGATTGAATAACACAGTTATGGCCGCATCTGTCTGCACACCGTTCACGCCATCTTCGGGGATGGTCTGGTTCACTTCCAGCGGGCCGGTAGTCTGGATGTCGAACTGGAATGGCTCGACCATTTGACGGCCGTTGGCGGAAGCAGCCTGAGCGTCAATCTGGATGGTGTATCTTTGTTTGGCCTGCAAGCGGTTTTTGGGAGTGAACTGGAAGGCGTCAGGGCGGGGCCAGCTAAAATCACCCTTGATTTCCCGGCCGTTTTCTGCCTGCGCCAGGACAAACGCGGCTTCCACAGATGCCTGATCCATTGCCTGGTCAAACCAAACCATGATGGGTGTGTCGGGCGGCGTTTCTTCGCCAGGCAGGGGATCGCTGTAAACGACACGGGGCGCCCAATCTATGGCGGACGCTTCGATGACCTGGGGTTGGGGCACGGCCGTCGGGCTGTCGGTACTGCCCCCTTGTTCTACGGTTTCGGGGAGGACGGCCGTGGGGGCCACGGTGGGTAAAGGTTCCGGTTCTTCCTCTCGGCGGCAGGCCGCCAGGCTCAACAGGACGACTAAAGTCAAAATAAGCAGCCGTTTAATGTGCATGTTTTTATCTCCGGGTGCGGATGAAATCTCAATCTCCAATTGCTCTTACTATAACAAAATCAGGCAATAGGTGGCAATAGGGTGCGGCCGTAATTCGGCTACGCTATCCCTCCATTCAGAAATCGTAATTCCAATTCCGGGATCAGCCGTAGGGGCGGGATGGGCG
>JALUPA010000487.1 GCA_027054335.1 Ardenticatenaceae bacterium | reverse complement strand
TTTGTGCGGTGATGAAGGCCAACGTCGCCCCAAACAACATGACGCCTTCAATGCCCACGTTAAGAATCCCGGCGCGCTGCCCTAACAGTTCGCCGAGACCGGCAATCAGGAATATGGTGGAGGCGTCAAAACTTCTAATTAAGAACTCTGGCATCGCCAATCTCCTTCTGCGTTTTTATGCGTACAATTTTATACCGGTAAAAGAACTGGAAGGCTACGAGAGTAATCATAAGAACGCCCAGCAGCGCATAATCCAGACCAAAACTCATACCCAGTTTTCCCTGGACAAAACGGCCGCCGACAGATAAGCCGCCAAAAAGCAAGGCAATAGGAATGGAAGCCAACGGATTGCCCTGGGCGATCAGGCCGCAAATGATGCCGTAAAAAGCCAGGTCGCCAAAGAAGCCGTAATTTCGGGCAATCTTGTAGACGCCGGGCACAGCCCCAAAATAATGATACCCGGCCAGGCCGGCCAAAGCCCCGCCGATAACAAAAACCAGGAGAGGAATATAAACGAGACTGATACCGGCGTATTTCGCCGCGGCCGGATTTTGCCCGTAAGTCCTGATTTCATAACCGATTTTGGTCTTGGCAAACATATAATACAACAAGACGCCGGCGCCGAGGGCGATAAAAAGCGTAAAGGGAACGCCCAGGAACAAAGGCGCATAAAGAGAAGAGGGCAGTTCAAAACTTTCGCCCCGCCCGCCGGGATTCATAAAAGGGCCGCCTTCTTTGATCATGAAGGAGACCAGCCAGAAAAGCATGAAGTTCAACATCATGGTCACGACGATCTCGTTGATGTTGTATTTGCCTTTCAGGAAACCGGCAATGGCCCCAATGATGGCGCCGGCCACAATAGCCGCGCCCAACATCAGGGGAAAGACAAGAAACGGCGTGAGATGCACGGCCGTAGTCTTGCCAATGTCCAGGAAAAACAAAACAGAATAAACAGCCAATGCTCCGGCATAAAGCTGGCCGGACATACCAATATTCCACAATCCGGCGCGGAAAGGCACAATAAAGGCATAAGTGGTTAACAACAAAAATATGAACCTGTTAATAGTCAGGGGCAAGCCAAAAGGATTAAAAAAAGCGTAAGAGAAAATTTCACGATAGGCAACCAATGGGCTGACCCCGGCAAAAAGAAAAATAAAGCCAAAAAGAAACAGCGCCACAATAATGGCGTTGATTGATATGGTCGCCGCCTGCCAATTGCTTAAGGAGATTCTTTTCTCCAGCTTAAACGTATGGCCTCCGATGGTCATGCCGCCTCCTTCGTCTCGCCGATTCCGGCCATCATCGCGCCCACTTCCTCCCGCGTCGCCTTCTCCACAGGCAAAACAGCCATAAAATGCCCTTCATAAAGCGGCGCTATCCAGTCACTCACAGCAAAAATCTCATCCAGGTCTTCCGAGATGAGCAGAACCCCGGCCTTGTTCCGCTTGGCCTCTACCAGCTTGTTACGCACAAACTCCATCGCCCCAATATCCAGCCCTTGCGTGGGCAAATCGGCAATGATGAGCCGGGGATTGCGGGAAAGCACGCGCGCCATGACAAATTTTTGCAGATTGCCCCCGGAAAGATTTTTCGCCTTCACGTCCGGATTAGGTGCGGCTACGTCATACTCCGAGATAAACTGCTCGGTCAACTCGCGCATCTTTTTGTAATCCAACACCCCGCGGCGGTAAAAATCATGGTCGAAGTAATAATTCATGGCCGTGTTTTCCACGAGAGAGAAGTTAGCCACAGTACCCACACCGTTCCGGTCGGCCGGGATGTACCCTATGCCCAACTGCCACCTGCGGGCGCTGGATGTGTCAGTAATATCTTCGCCAGCCAGCAAAATTTTGCCCTCGGCCGGCTTTCTCAGACCGGCGAGTATCTCTACCAGTTCGCGCTGCCCGTTGCCTGACACCCCGGCAACGCCCAGAATCTCACCTTCCCGGATAGTAAAGGAAACGTCAACCAACGCCGGCAGCCCTTTGTCGTTAATTGCAGACAGGTTTTCTACCTGGAGAATTGTTCTGCCGCGCTCCACCTTCTCTCTTTTTGTATTGAAGACAATTTCCCGGCCGACCAGAGCGTGTGTCAGGCTTTTCTCGGTCGCGTCAGGCGTATCTAGGGAAGCCACCACCTTACCACGCCGCAAAACTGTCACCTTATCGCTTATCTGCAAGACAATGGGTAGTTTGTGGGTGATAAACGGCACGATAGCCAGATTATCGTCGGACATCGCTTGAATGGAATCCAGAAGTTTCTCTGTTTCCACGGGAGTCAACGCCGAAGTCGGTTCATCCATGATGAGGATTTCCGCGCCGCGGTAGAGGGCTTTCAGAATCTCTACAGCCTGTTTTTCGCCTTCAGAAAGCTGCCAGACCTTTGCTTTGAGGTCAACCTTGAAGCCAAATTTATCGCAAAGGTCATAAATTTCTTGCGTCACCCGTTTCATGTTAAGCACTTTACCGGCTCCGGGATGGCCCAGGATGATGTTTTCAAAGACCGTATGCGCAGAGATAAGTTGGCGGTGTTGATGCACCATGCCAATCCCCCGGTCAATGGCGTCCAGGGGAGACTTGAAAACCACTTTTTCACCGCCGAGAAAAATTTCACCCTCGTCGGGCTGGTATTGCCCGAAAATGATTTTCATCAAGGTGGATTTACCGGCGCCGTTCTCCCCCAGAATGGCGTGAATTTCACCGGCTGTTATCTTAAAATCTATATGATCGTTGGCTACAACACCAGGGAACCTTTTGGTAATTCCCCTGGCCTCCAAGACTGTTTCGCCGCGTTTAATCTGGTTTATTAGCACTTAGATACCTGCAATAAAACTAACCGCCAAGAACGCGAAGGGCGCAAAGATTTTTCTTTCTTCGCGCTCTTGGCGTCCTTCGCGGTAAAAATTAACGCATCTGGAAGATATTTATTACTCCAGGATATTGACGCCTTCCAGATCAAAGTTAAACTGGGAAAGGAGCCATTCGTCCGTCGGGGCTTCGCCGGCCGGTTTGACTTCTGTACCAGCGGCGGGGATGGGTGTGCCTTCCAGTTCCAGGCCCGTGCCGTTACTGACGAAGGCGTGTGCCGTAAACGGGTCCCATTCACCTTTCATCATTTGCTCTCTTCTCTGGGCAACAAGGTCTATAATTTCGTCGGGGATGGACGGCCGTGCCGCCGGACTGATCGCGTCAATACCCACCTTGTTATCATTCATAATGTCAACGGTAGCCACCTCAGTGCCGTCAGCCAGCGTGATAGAAGAATCCATACCCAGGTACAGGATGGTTTCCGGATTTTCTTCACCCGCCATAAACTCATTGATCATGTTGTCGTAGAGAACTTCCCAGCGGGTGTCAAAGGAAACGGCCACGGTATCGGTGCTGGACCAACCGTAAAAGCCCACAATATCCATGTCCTTACCAATGAACCAGATACCTCGTTCCTGGGCCACATCCAATGGCGAGCCGGAGTCTGTCTGCTGCGTGAGTACGTCCACGTCGTATTGGGTGATCAGCGTTTCCGCAATGTCCCGCTCTTCTG
>JALUPA010000486.1 GCA_027054335.1 Ardenticatenaceae bacterium | reverse complement strand
CGGCAGCGCCGTGATAACTGTACAGTTGATCCTGGGCATTTAACTCAATACGATACCCTGGTGTGATGACCTGGAGGTATTGCATCTTCGGTTGGGGGCAGCCCAGGCTGCTATCCCGCCATTGCACTTCCTCATAGTTGACCAACTCAACCTCTCCAGGAGAAATATTGAGCCGTTGGATTAAATCTTCTTGTGCCAGTTGGACAAAATCATCTTCAGTTAGTTTGTTGGCTTGGTCGGCAGGGGGTGGTGGGGTCACAATTTTCTCCTCCGGCAGGGAAATAGAAGCTTCCGGCACAACTGTGGCCGGGACTAAATTTTCGGCTGATTCGCGGGTGATGGCGGGCAAGGTACCTGGCCGAACAGAGGTGGGGGCAGCCTCAGCTTCATCAGCAGGTAAAGAGGTAGCAACATCTTCCACCTGCTCCGGTGAGTAAAGAGGTTCTTTCTCGGGATTGGTTACGCTTGAGGGAACACAAGCTACTATTGTGAAAACAAGAAGTCCTGTCAAAACAAACCAGATTGTTAGCTGTCGTTTCATTGCCTTTCCTCCATAATTTCAGACCGTAATTTTATGCGGACATAAGGGTTACTGAGAATAAGACGTTGATGGAGAGCAAAAGGTTCCCGCAATCTGTGATTAAGGTTTTTTCGGAAATTGAATGATCCAAGTCATACCGAAAAAGCCTCCGGTCAATTCCAAAAACTCCCTTAAATTTTGGATCGTTAATTTTGGGAATTGGCCTAACGCGCCTGTCCAATCTCCGCCACCGCTTCCGGATTGACCAGACTGGACGTGTCGCCGGGGTCTTCACCCAGGTAGGCACTGCGAATGATGCGGCGCATCACTTTGGCGTTGCGCGTCTTGGGGATGTCCGTCACAAACCAGATTTCTTTAGGTTGGAGTGGCTTACCCATCTCCGCCGCCACTTTGGCTTGCAGTGTTTGGCGCAGTGCGTCGGATGGCGCGTAGCCGGGGGCCAGAACGCAGAAGCAGACAACGACGTTGCCTTTTAGTTTGTCCGGCGCGCCGATGGCTGCCGCTTCGGCCACCGCTTCATGGTTAACCAGAACGGATTCGATTTCGGCCGGGCCAAGCCGTTTGCCCGCCACCTTGATTGTGTCGTCGGAGCGGCCCAGGATGTACCACATGCCGTCCTCGTCAATGGCGGCCCAGTCGCCGTGAATCCAGATATTGGGGATGCGGGACCAATAAGCGTCCAGGTAGCGCTCCGGTTCTTGCCAGAAGCCGCGCGTCATACCAATCCAGGGGGCGCGGATGGCGAGTTCGCCAACCTGGTTGCGCAAAGAGTTGCCCTCATCGTCTACCACGTCGGCGGCCATGCCGGGGCAGGCGGCGGAGAAGGCGGCCGGTTTCAGGGGCAGGATAGGATTGCCCATGACGATGCCGCCGCCGATTTCTGTGCCGCCGGAGTAGTTGATGATGGGGCGTTTGCCTTCGCCTACCACGTCAAAGAGCCACATCCAGGGGTCGGGGTTCCACGGTTCGCCGGTGGAGGCGAAGCATTTGAGGGAGGAGAGGTCGTGTTTTTTTACTATCTCATCTCCGTGAGGAATAAGGGCGCGGATGAGGGTGGGGGAAACGCCGAGCTGGTTGATCTGGTGGTCTTCCACCAACTGCCACAAGCAGTCCGGGCCGGGGTAGTCGGGTGCGCCATCGTAAATAAAGAAGGTAGCGCCGAGCAACGTGGCGCCAAAGACGAGCCACGGCCCCATCATCCAGCCCATGTCGCTCATCCAGTAGATGACGTCACCGGGATGGACGTCTGTGCCGAAGGCCATGTCTTGGGCGGCTTTGACGGGGAAGCCGCAATGGGTGTGGACGGCCCCTTTGGGTTTGCCGGTGGTGCCGGAGGTGTAGATGATCATGAGCAGGTCTTCGGCAGCGGTGGGTTCGGCAGCGGACTGATCGGATTGTGGAGAGATGAGATCGTGCCACCAATGGTCACGGCCGTTTACCATGGACACATCATTCCCCACCCGTTCCAGTACGATGACGTGTTCTACGGAGGGGAGTTGGGCTAACGCTTTGTCGGCGGTAGGTTTAAGGGGGATGACTTTGCCCCGGCGGTAGAAGCCGTCGACGGTGAAGAGTGCTTTGGCGTTGGCGTCGGCCAGACGGGAGACGATGGCGCTGACGCCGTAGCCGGAGAAGAGGGGCAGGATGACGCCGCCGATTTTGGCAATCGCCAGCAGAGCGACGCACACTTCCGGGGTCATGGACATGTGCAGGCCGATGCCGTCGCCTTTGCCCAGCCCCAGACTGCGCAGGGCGTTGGCCGTGCGGTTGACCTCGGCGGCCAGGTGTTCGTAGGTGTAGGAGCGGACGGCTCCTTCTTCCCCTTCCCAGATGAGGGCTAGATTGTGGCGGGTGGCGGGATTGCCGGCCCATTTGTCTACGCAATTGACGGCGATGTTGAGTTGGCCGTCTACGCACCATTTGGGCCACTGGATGCCGTCGGAGAGGTCTATGATTTGGCTGTACGGCCGTTGAAATTGCACGTCCAGAAATTTGAGCAGGGCGTCGGTAAACCAGGCGATGTCGCCGGTGGATTTTTCCATCAGTTCGTCGTAGGAACCGATGCCGTGCAAATCCATAAATCGCTTGAGATTGCTGTGTTCAATGTGGGCCGGGGTGGGCTGCCACACAATATCGCCGCCGAATGTGAATTGCTCTGACATGATTATTCCTCCGTTTCTTCGGGCAATAACAATACCTCTCCTTCGACTACAGTGCCAGGGGATGGGCCGTCTTCGTAAACGGCCGTACCTTCTACAACATTGGGGGAAATATACGGTTTAAGCTGGCGGCCGGCTTGCCGGATGCGCAGCCCGACAAAAGTGAGGCTGCCGCCGATAATGAGGAAAAAAAGCCCGGTTGCCCAGATGAAAAGAACGGCCGAGGCGTTGGTCAGGGTTATCAGAATGATGCCGAAAATCAACTCCAGAATGCCGACGGCCAGGGTTTGCCAGCTTTGGCGACCAGCGACGGCTCGGCTGACGGCAACAGCACCGGCAATGAGCAAGCCAAAGGCCAGTAAGTAAATAAGGATAGTGAGCAGCGCCTGGGTGATGGTGAAGGAAAGAGCAAAGACGACTGCACCCAGCCCCATTTCTACCAGCCCGGCTACTATGCGCAACCCCCAACGATACCGTTTCTCGATGACGGCCGTGATAATCTTGAATACCCCATCCAGTAAAATAAAAACACCCAGCAGCCGGATAGGGATAGTGGCCGCCGCCTGGGGGTTAACCAGGGTAAAAAGGCCCAACGCCAGGGTAATGATGCCCAAAATAACAAACGTCCACCAGGTGCGCGTCCAGATATATTTCAGTTTTTCCATATCTTGATCGTTGACAGTCATATTTATTCCTCCCATGCTTCAGCAAAATCTTCGTCGGCAAAAAGAATGGTGTCCGGGTCAAGAGGCATAATATAATCATAATTCCCTGGCCCTACCTTTCTTTCCAGAATGCGAATGATCCGTTCTGGATTATCATAAGGCCCGGCGATGAACAGGGGTT
>JALUPA010000485.1 GCA_027054335.1 Ardenticatenaceae bacterium | reverse complement strand
CGGATTTCTTTTTTGAAGATGGGAATAACGCCATTCATTTTTTAGTCTCCGGGTTTGGTGTTCGGTTATCGGTATTCGGTAATCGGTTATCGTCGTTCACCGTTCACTGATTACCGATCACCGGTTTCTTCCATGCCAATGAGTAAGGTAAATACGTCTTCTAATGAGAGCGGTACTGTTTGGGAACGGCCGTTTAGCAAATCATTGGTCTTCAATATGCGTTCAATAGCGGCCGCGCCGGGGGCAGCTTCCCGTACCAGGGTGTGCATTTTATCGCCAAAGATATTGGCCTGGATGATCTGCGGATTGTCTGCCAGGAAAGTCAGGGCAGCCAGCGGATCGCGCACTGGCGTCTCTATCATCACGCCGGACTGGATGCTTTGCCCCAACCGGGACGGGCTGCCCTGGGCGATCAGGCGGCCGCGGTAGAGCAGGCCCAGATTGTGGCAATGTTCCGCCTCGTCCATGTAGTGGGTGGTGATGAAAATGGTCACGCCCTGCACGGAGAGCGCGAAAATCAGGTCCCAAAATTCGCGGCGAGAAACGGGGTCTACGCCGCTGGTCGGTTCATCCAGAAAGAGGATTTCCGGCTCGTGCAGGATGGCGCAGCCCAGGGCCAGCCGCTGCTTCCAGCCGCCGGAAAGGTCGCTGGTGAGCAGATGTTCTTTGCCTACCAGCCCGGCCATCTCCAGCACCCAGTCGCGCCGCTCCGCCAGCCGCGCCGGGGAAAGGCCGTAGATGTTGCCGAAGAAGCGGATGTTTTCGCCGACGGTCAAATCGTTGTACAGGGAGAATTTCTGGGACATGTAACCGATGCTTGGTTTCATGGCGACCCGCTGGCGGCTGATGTCGAAGCCGGCGACGGTGGCTGTGCCCTCGCTGGGGGGCAGCAGGCCGCACAACATGCGGATGGTGGTGGTTTTGCCAGAACCGTTGGGGCCGAGAAAGCCGAAAATTTCGCCGCGGCGCACGGTGAAGTCAATCTGATCAACGGCCGTAAAGTCACCAAAACGCCGGGTCAATCCCTTCGCCTCAACGGCCAGTTCGCCGGACAGGATGGCTTCCTGGCTGGCTCCGTTTTCCGGCAAGGGAGCTAACGGCCGTCGCGGGGCGTCGGCGGCCCGCAAATCCTCGATGGCGGCAATAAAGACGTCCTCCAGGCTGGGCGTCGTCGTCTTAAACTCGCTAACCGTTATACCGGCCTCTTCCAATTGGGCCGGGACGGCGCCGGCCTGTTCCGCGCCGTCGCGCAGCAACAGATGCAGCCGTTCGCCAAACACCTGCACCTGGCTGACGCCGGCCATTCGGCGCAGTTGGGCCACGGCTCGGGTTTGGGGCACGGCCGTTAGTTCTGCCGCCACCCCTTTGAGCATTTTCTTGAGCGCGGCCGGGGTGTCGTTGGCGATGATCTCCCCCCGCCGCAGCAGGGCTACCTGGTGGCAGCGTTCCGCCTCGTCCATGTACGGTGTGGAAACAAAAATAGTGATCCCCTCGGCCAGGAATTCGTACAAAATCTTCCAGAAATCCTGGCGGGAAACAGGGTCTACGCCGGTTGTCGGCTCATCCAGGAAAAGTACCTGCGGCCGGTAAATCAGGGTGCAGGCCAGCGCCAGTTTTTTCTTCATGCCGCCAGAAAGGTGGCCGGCGCGCCGGTTTCTGGCTCCTTCCATGCGGGCAAAACGCAGCAGTTGTGCCTTCCGTTCGGCGGCGGCGTCGGGCGGCACGTTGTACAGGTTGGCGAAGAAATCTATGTTTTCTTCGACGGACAGATTGCCGTACAGGGTGAATCCTTCGGACATATAGCCGATGACGCCGCCCAGAGCGTCGGCGTTGTGGACCACATCCACTCCGGCAACGACCGCTTCTCCGGCGGTGGGGGTGAGGATGCCGCACAACATTTGCATGGTGGTGGTCTTGCCCGCGCCGTCAGGCCCAACCAGGCCAAAAATCTGGCCCTG
This sequence comes from Ardenticatenaceae bacterium, assembly GCA_027054335.1. Lineage (GTDB taxonomy): Bacteria > Chloroflexota > Anaerolineae > Promineifilales > Promineifilaceae > JAJRTP01. The sequence continues at coordinate 8,769 of JALUPA010000485.1, read as the reverse complement.
GTGCACCTCCAGGTCAATGCCGCGCACCGCTTCGACGGCTTTTTTCTTACGGCCGTATGTTTTTGCCAATCCTTTTGTAGAAATGATGGTGTCGTTCATCAAGCGGTTCCTCGTCGGTAAACATTTGATTTGTCTGTGAGCAGGATAGCACGGAGGCGGGAAGACAAGGAAGCGTAAAAATGCGTGATTGGGTCAGGTAGAATTACCTGGTTTTGGAGATAAGCGGGTCAAACGGCCGTTGCCGCCGCCATTTACCCGGCTTACAATGACTTTATGATGACAAAAGAAGACCCAACCCGCTGGTATGACCGCATTGCCCGCTGGTATGATCTGTTCATCCTGGGTTCTTACAGCCGCGCCCGCACGGCAACGGTGCGCCAACTACGACCGGAACCGGGACAAACGGTATTGGACGTGGCTTGCGGTACCGGCGAAAACTTCCGCTTCATCCTGGAGCAGATTGGGCCAACCGGTACGCTCATCGGCACAGATTATTCGGAAGGGATGCTGGCCCAGGCGCGGCGCAAGATCGAGAAAAATGGCTGGCAAAATGTGCATTTGCTGCGCGCCGACGCCCGCACGCTGTCACGAGAAATGCTGGCGGAAGCGGCTGCCGTGCCGGAGTTGCGCGTAGAACGGGTGATTTGTACGCTGGGCTTGACTGTTGTACCGGAGTGGGAGAAGGTGTTTGCCCGCACGTGGGAGATTTTGGCGGAAAACGGCCGTTACGCCATCATGGATTGGTATACGCCGCGCCGGAATATCTTCACCCGGTTTGTTAATCACCTGGCCGCCAGCGACATCAGCCGCCGTTGGTGGGAACCGTTGCAGCAACAGGCAGTTGAATTTGAGCGGGAGGAAATGATGCGTGGCTTGTGGCTGATTGTATCCGGGACAAAACGTTGACAGCATTGTCTCCCAAGGCCACCACCTCGCCCACTACAATCGTCGCCGGTGAGGTAAGCCCCTGCGCCCGGCCGGCAATATCGGCCAGCGTGCCCACAACCACTTGCTGCCGGGGCGTTGTCCCCCACTGAATCACCGCTACCGGCGTGGCGGCCGGCCGGCCGGCTGCCACCAGCCGGGCCGCAATTTGCGGCAGATTCCGCAGTCCCATCAAAATCACCAGCGTATCCAGCCGGGCCAACGCTTCCCAATCCTGGCAGACGGCAGCCGCGCCCTGCTTGCGGCAACCTGTGACTACGGCGAAAGTGGCGGCATAATCCCGGTGCGTCAGCGGGATACCGGCATAAGCGGGGACAGCCACGGCGCTGGTGACGCCGGGAATGACCTCATAGGAAATGCCGGCCGCCCGCAGCGCTTCTACCTCCTCGCCGCCGCGCCCAAAGACAAAGGGGTCCCCTCCCTTGAGCCGGACAACGTGCCGCCCGGCCCGCGCCTGCCGGACAAGCAGGTTGTTGATTTCAGCCTGGCTTAAGTGATGCCTGCCGGGTCGCTTGCCAACATCAATTAGCCGGGCGTCAGGCCGAGCATACGCCAATAGTTCGGCGGGAGCCAATGAATCGTACAGGATGACGTCAGCCGCCTTCAGCCGGGCCAGTCCCTTCAGAGTGATCAGTTCCGGGTCGCCGGGGCCGGCGCCCACCAGAGAGACGCGGGCCGGGCTGTCAGGATTGTTCATGGGAGGCCTCCTCAGCAGCCGGGGGTAGAAAAGCAGCCACCTCTTCCCCCATGATTTGGGCAACCCAGGCGCGGGCGGCAGCAGTACGGCCGTCGGCCAACAGAGGCAGCACCGGCGAATCCACCAGCGCGTACCACCGGTCTTTGCGTTCTGTCGGGTGGGGGCAGGCGGCCAGCAGCGCCGGGCGAATAGCGGCGCACCAGGCTGCCAGGGTTTCGTACTCCGGGCCAAAATGAGCTTCCAGTTTTTGGCGGGTGCGGGCTGCCAGCGCCGGAGCCGCCCCCCCGGTGGAGATGCTCAACACAAAATCCCCGCGCCGCACCACCGCCGGTACGTAAAAATTGCACAGGAGCGGCACGTCTACCACGTTGACCAACGCCCCTTGCTGCCGCGCTGCCGACCACATCTGCCGGTTCAGTGCCGGGTCATCCGTAGCCACGATGACCAGAAAAGCGCCGGCCACATCCTGGGGGCGGGCGGCGCGTGGCTGGTGTTCAATCTGGCCGGCCGTTGCCAGCGCTGCCAGGTGGGGCGTGAGTGCCGGGCTGATGACGATGGGCCGCGCCCCGGCCGCCATCAGCCCTATCACTTTACTTTCAGCTACAGCGCCGCCGCCAATGACCAGGCAGCGCTCGTTTTCCAGACCGACCAGGTTTACCGGATACGTTTTCATACTGAACCTTCCCCAACCGGCAGTTTGTGACCTTTGGGGAAACGGCCGTTGCCCGCGTGCAGGCCGCATTCCGTTTTGCCAAACCCGGCCCAGCGTCCGGCGCGGGGGTCTTCTCCGGGCCGGACAGCCCGGGTGCAAGGCCGGCAGCCGATGCTGGGATACCCGTGCCGGTGCAGCAGATTAACGGGTAACTTATGCTGCCGGATATGTTCCCAAACTTGCGCCGCCGACCAGGCGGCCAGGGGATTGATTTTGACCAGGCCATTGGCCTCATCCCATTCTACAACTTGCGCCGCGGCGCGGGCCGGGGTCTGTTCGCGGCGGATTCCGGTTACCCAGGCTTGCTTGCCGGCCAGGTAGCGGCGCAGCGGGGCCACCTTACGCAGGAAGCAGCACATGTCCGGGTCGCATTGCCACAGGTTGGAACCGTGTCGTGCGGCTTGTTGGGGCAGTGTTAACTCCGGGTAGACAGCTTCGATGGTCACTCCCAGGCGGGCCTGGAGTTGGTCGCGCAGGGTGTATGTTTCGGCAAAGAGCAGCCCCGTTTCTATGTAAAAAACGTTGACGCCGGGGTCTATTTGGGAAGCCAGGTGCAGATTGACGATCCCTTCCGGGCCAAAGCCGGTAGCGACGGCCAGATCGCTCCCGTAGGCAGCGATGGCCCACTGCAAAACGGCAGCTGGGCCTTGCGGCTCTAATTTGCGGGCTACGGCCGTCAGGTTGATGGTTGCGTTTGAATGATTCATTTTATGTATTCTCCGATCTCCGGTGTTACCGTTTACTCCCCTGTCTCGTTCCCACGTTCTGCGTGGGAATGCTCATTGAATGCTCTGCGTTCACTTGACGCGGAGCGTCGGAAAGGGCATTCCACGCGGAGCGTGGAACGAGGGGCGGACGAGGGGCGGACGAGGGGCGGGTACTGCTTTACGCGGCGCATTCGCCTTCCCCAACTTGGACAGTGAAGGCCGTTTCCTGGCCCCAATCCCGGTACGCTTGCGGGTTTTCAGCCGGATTGGGTAAGGTTTGCAGGTCTGAGAAGGCGTCTTTGAGGGAAACTGCGCCCACCCGGTCAAGCCAAGCGAAAAATGTCTCGCCGGGATGACGGCCGTTACGATACAAACTCACCACGCGTTCGACAGCCTGGGGTACGTTACAGGCCGGGATAATTGTTACCGGGGTACCCAGAACGGCGTCGTTTTTGCGAATACGGCCGCCCAGCAGAAGCCGGTAATGGGGCGCCTGACGGCCGTTTACCCGCCGGACGACGCCATGTAGACCAATGGCGGCCACGTGGTGATGGCCGCAGGAGTTGGGGCAGCCGCTGATTTTAATGTCTACACCTGCCAAATCGTCACTCAGGTAGCGGTCGGGCTGCCGGCCCAAGCGGCGGTTAAGCTCCAGCGCCAGGCGATGGGACGTGGTGAGGGCCAGGTTGCAGGTGTCGGCGCCGGGGCAGCCGGTGACGTTGGCCGGCCGGTGTACGCCGGCTGCACCCAGACCGATTTCTTGCAAAGCCAGGTGCAGGTCGGGTAACTCATCTTCTCGCAGCCAACGCAATACCAAATTTTGGCTGATGGTGAGAAACAGTTCGCCGCCGGCAAAACGGCGGACGACCCCGGCCAGGCGGCGCAATTGGGCGGCGGTGAGGTCGCCGCCGGGTGTTGTCACGAAAGCGGCCGCATAGCCTGGCTGCTTTTGCCGCACTACGTTCGTGACCTGCCACTGCCGGAAGGCCGGATCATCTGCTGCGGTGCGGGTATGCTCGTTGGCGGGCGATATGAGGGTGGGGTGAGGTACGGCCGTCCAGCCCACGTGTTCGCTGCTGAATGGGGGGTAGGGAGAGGCATTGATCAGGGGCAGCACAGCCCGCTCCTGCAAAACCAGATCGCGGAACGGTTCGATGCCCATGTCGGCGATCAGGAATTTCAACCGTGCCTTGTTCCGGTTTTTCCGATTCCCCAGCCGGTCGAAAATGCGGATAACGGCTTCTATGGTGGGTAGGAGTTGGTCTTCCGGGGTGAAGGGTTCCAGCCGGTGCGCCAGACGGGGCGTGGCCCCCAGGCCGCCGCCTACGAAGATGTCGAAGCCGCGTGTGGTACGGTCGTTTACCGCGGCGATGCGGGCAATGGCGCCCACGTCGTGGATGGGGGCAAAAGCGCGGTCGGCCGGCGAACCGGAGAAGGCAATCTTGAACTTGCGCCCCATGTTCTGGCTGAGGGGATTACGCAGAAAATAGCGCGTGGTGGCGTCGGCGTAGGGGCGCACGTCAAAGGCTTCGTCGGGCGCGACCCCGGCCAGTGGATCAGCAGTGACGTTGCGCACGACGTTGCCGGACGCCTCACGGGTGGTTAAACCCACGCGGGACAACTCGGCCAGCATCTCAGGCACTTGCCCTAACGGAACCCAGTAGAACTGGAGGTCTTGACGGGTGGTGACGTGGCCGTGGCCGCTGGCGTAGCTCTCTGCTACGTAGGCCAGTGTTTCCAGTTGGGTGGCGGTTAAACGGCCGTAAGGGATTTTGACGCGAACCATCTGGACGCCGGTTTGGTTGCGGATGCCGTAGATGCCCTGCTGGAGGCGGAAGCGGCGGAAGAGAGGCTCTGCCAGCCATCCTGCCTGGTAATCAGCGATCACCCGGCGAATGCGTTCGATTTCTGCGGGAACGATCAGGCTGGTATCCAGGGGTGGTTCCTGGACAGTGGTGAATGTGGTTAAAGATTGCGTGTGTAACATATTGATCTCCTCGTGCAAAATGGTTTTGGGCAAAAAAAAACCGCCTGCGCGGATTTCCGGCAGACGGTTTATAAACAAAAGTGTTTAAGGTTTATGTCAAACTGTTCCCTTCCACTCCTGCCAGACCGGCAGCGCAAATCCACGCAATGGAGATTGCATACACATACAACAGGTCTGGGTCGGGAAAAGTTTTAGCATGACGGTTGACATTCTAATAGCGATTGTGATTCACGTCAAGGGGAAATTGGAGCAAGACTTGCCGAAACTACCGATCGTGGCTTCAGCTTTGCCGTTGCCACCCTGCTGAGAGGGCAATGTCCGACTGAGCCATCCAGTAAGTAATGATGACAACATAGCCGGCATACGGGATGGTGAGGGCAAACATATTGACAGCCAGCAGCGAATCGCTGAAGGTAAACAGGAGCGCGCCCCACAACCCAAGCCGCGCCGTCTGGGCCGCAACACCGGGTGCATCTACGCGGCTGGCAGCCCGCCACAACATCGTGCAAATAACAATGACGTACAGCAAAACAGGGATTGTCATCTCGCCCAAATCACCCACCAGGTACAAAACGGTAAATATCACCACCCCAAAGCCATAAGCCAGCGCTGCCCGCCCCAAAAATAACTGGCGCGAATCCTGAGTGAAGGCCACGATGTAGGCAATGTGCCCCAACAGGAAGGCTACCAATCCAAAAATAAAGGTACCCGGCGACGCTTCCAGCAAAATGTCACCGGCAGCCGAAAAGATTAGGCCAACGATCACCGCCCATTGGAACCGCCCCTTCTCCGGCAGCGTAACCAGCCAAAAGGCCATGGCCAGTACCGGGATGGGTTTGGTAATCATACGCAGCCAATAAATGTCTTCGGCCCGGCCGATCAGGAACAAAACCGCCGCGGCCACAGCCACAAGGAGAAGGGCCTGAGTGCGTCGGGGTAAAGATGCCAGATCAACATTTGCGTCGTACATGGAGAACCTCCCAGAGATATGTGGGGCAATTGTATACTACCCTGGTTGGCTGACAAAACTTGCAGGTAGCGGTGCGGCAGGAAATCGCGTCTACTGGGAGCGAAGGGCAATCAGGATCGCTTCAGCGCGGGAATGGACGTCCAGCTTAGCGTATAGATTAGCCAGGTGACCCTCGACGGTGCGCACGCTCAGGTAGAGGTGGGCGGCAATGGATTTGTTGCTCAATCCCTCGCCCAGCAAAGCCAGGATTTGTCGTTCGCGCCGGGTGAGGGCATCCAGATTGGCGGGAGGGGAAACGGCCGTATTCTGCTGCTGCCGTAAAAGAGCCAGCGCCAGTGAAGGGCTGAGATATTCCTCGCCCCGCGCTACCTGCCGGATGGCTACGCTTAAAGCAGCCGGGGTTTCGTCTTTGGCAAACAAGCCGGTAATGCCGGGGGGCAAGGCAAGATTTTCGGCGTTGTCGAGGAGGAGAAGAACGGCCGTATCCGGGGCGCGGGGCGGCAGTTCATCCGGTAATTGGCAGAGCAAAACGTGGGGTGGAGGCACGGCCGTAGCCGACACAACCTGCAAGCCAGGCAGCGTGGCAACCAACGCTGCCAATGCTGCCTGATCCAGCGGAGTACAGCCTTGAACGGCAACTCGTATTTCTCCGATTTTTTCTGCCATAACAAGCCAATTGTATTGTAATAGGAAGCCGGCGCCATTCTCATACGCCAAATGGCCTACGCTGTTACAAGGCCATTCAACGCTGGTCATCTGTTGCCCAAGCGCCTATAAATGGAAAGTGTGGCCCATCATGCGCAGATTCGGCATGGGTGAAATCCGGAGCATGACCACAGTGGGCAAAGATGACACATGGGTAAAAAAGAACTGCTGGACAATTTAAGCGAATCGGAGCTGACCCACCTGTTATACCACAAGCGGCGGGAGCGGCGGCAGCAACGACTGCAGCGGCTCAAGGCAGACGGCCGTGTTGTAAATGTCCCCGGTATCCAGCCCCCTGATGAAGCGCCGCCCGTAATCATGCCGTATTTGCTGCCTGAAAGCAAGACAGATGAACCAGAAGCAGAACCAGCCCCCTCCGGCGGGGTTCGCTGGCGCTGGGTAGTGAACAAATTTTTTCTGTTTGTGGAGATTACGGCCGTTTTCAGCTTCCTTGTCATCGGCATTACCTTGTGGGACACTAACAACGAACTCAATCAGGAATTAAGCCAGGTACAGCGGCTGCAAAGTCAGGCTTTGGCCTTGCCCACACCCACTCAGGAGCCGCTCATTGACGTGGTCGTTTTGCCCGGCGGCCACAAACCCCCCATCCCCGGCCAATCGCCGCAGCCAGGGGAAGCCGGCGATATTCCGGCCAATCTGCTGCCCGTCATCAATGCTTACGTCCCGCCGCCCAAACCCACACCGGCCCCCATCCAGGCCCGCCGCATCCAGATTCCGGCCATTGACATAGATGCGCCTGTGGTACAGGGCATGTACGATTGGGAGGCGTTAAAGCGAGGTGTGGCCCAAAAGATCGGTTCTGCCGCACCGGGGCAGGTGGGCAATATGGCGCTGGCCGCGCATAATGATATTTACGGCGAACTTTTCCGCGATCTGGATCAGTTAAGACCAGGGGATGAAATCATTGTCTCTACCAGTTCACGAAGTTATACTTACATCGTGCGCGAAACCCAAATTGTCGAGCCGACTGAGGTATCTGTCCTGGACCCCACCGACTGGGCCAGCACAACGCTCATTTCCTGCTATCCTTACCGGGTCAACACTCAGCGCATTGTCGTCTTCGCTGATCTGGCCGATTCATAAGACCTCCGAGGTTGGCAAAACCTCGGAGTCTCAAGAGGTTATTGTATGGAACAGACACAAACGTCGCCTACCCTCAGCCAACGCTACACCACGTTTTATCACGCGGTGTTGTTTGTATTGGGCTTTTCTCTTATCTTTGTGGTGGGATGGGGTGGAGCGGCTACTATTTTAGGCCAGCTTTTCAGCGAATATAAATTGCTGATTGCCCGCATCGGCGGCTTGGTTGTTATTTTGTTTGGGCTGGCTACGCTGGGAGTGGTGAAGATTCCCTGGATGGCTTTCTACTCAGATACGCGCCCGCAATGGCAGGGGGACCGGAAAAATATGGCCTGGTCTTCCCTGCTCATGGGGATTGTGTTTGCCGCCGGTTGGACGCCTTGTGTGGGTACGACGCTGGGGGCTATTTTGACGCTGGGCTTTGTTCAGGAAACGTCTGGCCAAGCGATGCTTTTAGCCAGCGGCTATGCGTTGGGGCTGGCTATACCTTTTTTGTTGATTGGCTTTGGCATGAATCGGGCGGTTACGGCCGTGCGCCGTTTACGTCCCTACATGCGGAAAATCCAAATTTTCAGCGGCGTCTTCCTGATTCTCATCGGCATCATGCTGTTGACTAACCAGTTAACCCTCATTGCCATCTGGGCGCAAAAAAATGGCCTGTTCCTGGACTTACCCCTGGGCGCGTCTGCCACACCTACTTATGTAATTGCCATTTTTGCCGGACTGCTTTCTTTCCTTTCTCCTTGTGTCTTGCCCTTGGTTCCCGCCTACGTAGGTTTTTTGAGCGGACAGGCTTTTGCCGGAACCGTAGACTGACTGCCCGACTACCCGACTACAGACTAAACCTATGCAAACATTCCTGAAGTTTCTGCAAGACTCACGTCGCTGGACGGCCGTACTCATCATCGTTGCCGTCCTGGGCATTGGCTGGATTGGGTTGACGGC
>JALUPA010000484.1 GCA_027054335.1 Ardenticatenaceae bacterium | reverse complement strand
TTTCCGCAGCAGCGGTGTGGGGCAGGCAGAGGAAAACCACGTCTACCTGATCGTAGGGGGCGTTACGGCCGTCAATCAGGGGCAGCGGCGGCGCTTTGGGGTAAATGTCTGCCAAAATCTGCCCGGTAAACGATTGGGACGTGGCAAATTGAATCTGCACCCGCGGGTGTTTTTCCAGAATTTTGCTCAGTTCAAAGCCGGTGTAACCGGTTGCGCCAAAAATACCTGCTGAAATCATACGCATCTCCCTCAGATTGGTTCAATCTCTCCAAATAAAAAACGCCAGACCTGGCATTCAGGTCTGGCGGTAATGAGTTCTATTGTCCTTTAGCGAACAGACAACCTCAAAATCCAGACCTGGGGGTCCGGCGGCGACGGCGAAAGCGGCGAGGCGCGTGGTTGTCTGTAAATTGATTCATAATGGGCGCAATCGTATCAAATAACTTTTAGATGTCAATAGCAATGACAGCGAATGTTTCAATCTGCACAGTTGAGCTATTCAGAACAAGTACGCAAAACGGCCGTTGCGCCAAAAACACCGTCCACTATAATCTCATTCTAATACAGATCATGTTTACTATAGTGAACATAAAATAAAAAATCATACATTTTGGTGGAAATTCCCCTAAAATGTCTGGAGGGTTAATATGGCAACAAGAATATTAGTAATTGAAGATGAAGAACGTATCCGGCAATTTTTGCAGCGCGGTTTGAGTTTTGAAGGGTACCGGGTTGACGTAGCGGCCGATGGTCCAACCGGACTGGAATTGGCTTATGAGAATCCGCCTGACCTGGTGCTGCTGGATTTAATGCTGCCGGAGATGGATGGCCTGGAGGTATGCCGCCGTATCCGGCAGGTGAGTGATGTTCCCATTCTGATGCTGACGGCTAAAGAAACCATCGAAGATCGGGTGGTGGGCCTGGATGCCGGGGCTGATGATTATCTGGTGAAACCTTTTGCCTTTGATGAGTTGATGGCTCGCGTGCGTGCTTTGCTGCGGCGCACCCAGCCAGCCCAGCCCCAGGTATACCGCTTTGCAGATTTGGAATTAGATACCGGCACGCGCCAGGGACGGCGCGGCGGCCGTACCTTTGATCTGACCGCCAAAGAATATGAACTGTTGGAACTGTTTATGCAGCATCCCCGCCAGGTACTTACCCGCGATCTCATCTTTGATCGGGTGTGGAACTATGATTTTGGCGGCGAGAGTAACATTATTGAAGTGTATGTGCGCTACTTGCGCCAGAAAACTGAGGAAGACGACCTGCCGCGTCTGATCCATACCGTGCGCGGTATTGGTTACGTTTTGCGTGAAGAGTCATAAGTTGCGTGTTTCGCTAAAACTTGGTTTCTGACCTTAATCTAACGGGAACCGGTTTTTTTAGTAGAGGTATAAGTTTGTCCATTCAAAACCGGCTTCTCTTAATTTATACGACCATTTTTATTGTCGCTTTTTTACTTTTTGCGGCAATTGTGTATGCCCTGCCGCGTAACCGGATTGATGCTGAGATTGACGCTGATCTGGCTGAAATGGTGGCGCAGTTAAGAAAGGGCGGTTTGGAACCGCGCAGTGACGGTACTTTTCGTATTACTATTCCGGATGAACTGCTGACTCTGAAAACGGCCGCTTCCTTTTATATCATCGCCGACGCCCAGGGCGAGATTCCCATAAGCTCAGACAATTTAGGCAATTACCGGGAGCTTTTGGATGCCACTGTTTTGCCTACCGCCAAACCTGTTTACAGTAGCGTGAACGTGGATGATACGTCTATCCGGGTATATACCGTCCCTATTTTTGTGCCGGGGGAAGAGGAGACGCTGGAAAACGTGGTGGGTTACATTCAGGTGGGGCGGTTGTTTGATAGTATCAAAAGTTTTTACCGGTTCTTAATCATTGCCCTGTTTGTGGGTTCTGCCGGGGCGACCGCTTCCCTGTTTCTGGCAGTGCTGCTAACGCCTAGTTCCTTTAAGCCGCTGGAAGATATTGCCAATGTGGCCCGGCAGATTACTAACGCCGATGATTTGAGTATGCGTGTGCCTTACACGGAGCGCGAGGATGAAATCGGGGTGTTGGCCCGTTCCTTTAACCTGTTATTGGAGCGGATGGAGCGTCTATTTCAGACGCAGCAGCAGCTTTTGGCGGATGTGTCCCATGAACTGCGCACACCGCTGACAGCGATTCGGGGCAATGTAGACCTGATGCGCCGTATGGGCGAGGGTGATGAGGAGTCACTGGACATCATTTTGGAGGAACTGGAGCGGATGACCCGTCTGGTAGGAGATTTGCTGCTGCTGGCGCGGGCGGACGCCGGTGGGATTCCCATCGAGCGTAAACGGGTGGAAGTAGACCCCCTTTTGTTTGAGATTTACCATCAGGTGATGATGCTGGATTTGCAGGTGTCTGTCACGCTGGATGAGATTGATCAGGTATGCGTGATGGGCGATCCGGATCGGCTGAAGCAGTTGATGTGGAATCTGGTCAGCAATGCTATCAAGTACACGCCGGCCGGGGGCGAAGTACATTTGCGTTTGTCGAAGGATGACGGCTGGGCGCGGTTTGAAGTGCAGGATACCGGGGAAGGTATTTCCCCCCAGGAATTACCGTATATTTTTGATCGTTTTTACCGGGTAGATAAGTCGCGCAGCCAGAGTGGGTCTGGTTTGGGTTTGTCTATTGCCCGCTATATTGCCCAGGCGCACGGGGGCAGTATTGAGGCAGCCAGTGAAGTGGGTCAGGGAACGAGGTTTACGGTGCTTTTGCCGCTGCTGAAAGAGGCACGGCCGTCGTATCCCGACGACGACCCCGAAGAATCAGAAGAAGAGGAAACCAGCCAAAAATCAGGCGGTATCCGCGCTATTCGCACACCGTTTAGACGGCCGTAGTGCCTGGTACGGGGTTAAATAACTTGGACAGACCAACGCCTTAAACCCCGTGCCAGGCACTATCCATCTAACCTATCTAAAACAGCCTCGCCACCAAACGCCAGATTTGCGCCACGAAAAAGGTGACGAGAAAACCAAGCGCCAGAGGCAGCAGGGCGGATATGGCCGTCCATTTTTTGCTACCCGTTTCTTTGTAGATAGTGAAGATGGTGGTGCTGCACGGGTTGTGGATAAGAGAGAAGAGCATCAGGTTGACGGCCGTCAGCAGCGTCCAGCCACTGGCAACCAGCAGCGTTTTGATTTGTACCGCATCCGGCTCAAACATGACGCCGGCCCCTTCACCGCCACCCCCCAACACCAATGCAGTCAGCATCAATACCGTAGGAATAACAATCTCATTGGCCGGAATGGCAAAAACATAAGCCAATAAAATCACCCCGTTCAAGCCAACGAGAATACCCAGCGGGTTGAGGAAATTGATGGCGTACTCGGCCAGGCTCACACCATTAATGATGATATTGGCGCTGAGCCAGATAACGGCGCCGGCAGGCATAGCAAATATAATCGCCCGCCACAACACAAACAGCGTGCGGTCAATAATTGAGGTGTAAATGGTGCGCATGATACGCGGCGGGCGATAGGGGGGCAGTTCCAGGCTAAATGTAGATACTTCTC
>JALUPA010000483.1 GCA_027054335.1 Ardenticatenaceae bacterium | reverse complement strand
AAGCCAAAGAAATCCGTGCAAATCCTCTAAATCCGTCTCATCCGTGTATCTGTTCCTCCTCTACTTCATGCAAAATGAGGGCAGCGGTGACGATGGCGGCCGTTTCGGCGCGGAGGATGCGGGGGCCGAGGGTGACGGGTTGGACGTTGTGAGCGACGGCCGTATCCACCTCCTCCCGGGCAAAGCCGCCTTCCGGGCCAATGAACAAGGCAATGCGAGACGCCCGTATCCCCGCCATCACCTGCCGCAACCCCGGTTCCCGCACACCCTCCCAGGGAATCAGGGCTATATCCGCATCCAATTGGCCCAACGCTTCTGTCCAGTGCAACGGCGACGACAACTCAGGAATACGGCCGCGCTGCGCCTGTTCCGCCGCTTCCGTGATGATTTTCTGCCAACGAGTCAGCTTTTTGGACTTTATGTCAATATTTTGGACCAAACTACGCTGCGTGACCAGCGGTACAAAACGGGAAACACCCACTTCCGTACCCTTTTGCAATACCCATTCAAACTTGTCCCGCTTCATCAGGCTTTGGTATAGGGTGATGTGACAGGCCGGTTCGCCGGCAGACGGCCGTTTTTCCAGGATGTCGCCGCGCACTTGTGGGGGAGATACGGCCGTTAACCGCACCCTATATTCCCAGCCCAGATTATCCAGCGCCACAATCTCGTCCCCCGCCCCCATACGCAGCACACGACAAATCTGCCGCGCCTGCTCCCCGCGCAGCGTAACCTGCTCTGGCCCAATTTGTTCCGGCAGTATGAAAAAATAGTGCATGGTTATGAAGAGATTGGAGATGTTGCCAATCTCTAATCTCTAATCTCCAATCTCTTATCTAAAACAAAAACTAACTCTCCCTCAAACAACAACTCCGTCACCGGCCAATCATATCCCGCGATAAGCTGATACATAAATTCACGGTAACGGCTGGTCAGGTTACGGCCGCCATGCGTACTGACGGAAGGGTAAGAGACCACCAAAAAATCAGCCCGGACCGCTTCCAGTAACGGCCGTCCCCGGCCATGATAGTTGCGCTCAAAACGGGGCATCTCCTTGAGGAATAAAGCCACATCTACTCGCTTCTGCGGCGGCTCCAGCGCCACATCCTGCACTTTTGCCAGCGGCGGCAGACTTTCCAGTTGAAAGTAATGGTTAATAAAATCAATGCGCGGTTCGTGAATGTCATAAGCGTAAAAATCCAGTGGCAAATCCAGCCCCATCCAGCGCAGCGCCAACGGATTCAGACCACAAGCAATGTCCATGAGCGAGCGTGGTTTCCCCGTCACGCCGAAAATCCGCTCATAAAACTCCGTCAGGATAGGCAGCCGCTCCCGCGTGGAGAGATGAGCGTGCAAGGCGTCGCGGCAGACGGCTTCGATTTGGGCCGCGTCCCCGGCAGCAAACGCTTCGTCCAGGCGACGAGCTTCCTGGGCATAATCCGGGTCGCCCAGATAGGGAGCCATAATGCTGTGCAGCCGGCTACGCACTGCTTTGACGGCCGCTTTGGGCTTTTTGTGCTGCCGCGCCGCCTCTTCCGCCAGTTCCCGGATGGTTTCTGCGCTGGTATCGCCGTATTTTCGGGATTGTTTGACGGCCGTTACCACCGCCTCCACGTCAATTTCCTTTGCCATGCGCCCAAGTTTACCACATCCTCTAATGAATTTTTGATAGACGGCCGTTCTCTCCCATGCTATACTATTTTAAGCGTTGGGTAATTACTCAATTACCAATTACCCAATTACTTTAACAATGGGGATGATCGGTTTCGACGGGGAAGGCTGATCCTGGACTGCAAGCCGAGTATGCTTCTCACCTCGTAAAACTGGAAGCACCAATAAGTGCAAACACAAACGCACGCTCCTACAGCGCTCTTCCGCTGGCTGCATAAGCCACGCAGGGAGACCTGTAGCCGGTTCCCCTGAGAGGGAACCCGTCTGCTTCAACTTCTTGTTGGCTGGTTGAAGACAGGCGACACGTTCGCCAACATGCGCCGCCTCGACGCTGCTAGAGGCGGCTAAGCGACTCTTTCGGGAGTCAGCAGCTCGCTGTTAGTTGACCCGGTTGGTCGGGGCGTCTGACAGCTAAACTGCAAATAGACCAACTAAGCTTGTAGACGTTCAGAGGTCGAATTTTTCGGACGCGGGTTCGATTCCCGCCATCTCCACCTCTCACTAACGCCGGACTTCCAGTCCGGCGTTTTTGTAAAGTGGCAAAGGAATATAGTCAATCAGGGATACCCAAAGCTACTTTCAGAGCATCATTCAATTCATCAATTTTCGGCTGCGAAAGAGTCCCTACAAAATCAGTCAAAACGGATTTGGGTAAACTGACAAGATCATCACAATGAATACTGCTGGGGTGCGCCAACCCCTCATCTGCTCCGACTAACAGTTGGGAAGCAAGCCCATGATACGAAGAGTAAACAGGCACGCAAATAACAGTAGAATAGCCGGTACTCATCAAAGCCTGACGGCTGACAATGACAAATATGCGATGTTTCTTTGGCTCCAACGGGGTTGGTTTTGTAACGCGATACAATTCGCCACGCCTCATGGAATTACCTGGTACTCCAGAACATCTTCTGCTTCTGCGTTAAGCTCCTCAAGATGCTGATTGATGATTGCCACGTCACGCTCATCCTGTTGTTCCCGGTTCATCTGGGCAATCATTTTTCGTAAAGCAAATTCGATAAATTCGGAGCGGTTTTTATAATCGAGGGCAAGGCGATCCACTGTTTCCAGCAAGTCTTCGGAAAGTGTAATAGATGTTTTTATTTTCATACTACCAATATACTACCTTTTGGATGACTATTCAACCAATTGAATCATTCAATCAGGAGAACACATGGCTAGTTCCACGCCCTTTCAAGACCCGCAATTTTTGAAGAGTGAACAGTACCGGGATTCCAGCAACCTTGATGCGCGGGCAGAACTGCACCGGCGGTTTAGCACGGCCGTAACCCCCTGGCACCAATGGGTCTTCCAACAACTGAATTTGCCGCCCGGCAGCCGCCTTCTGGAATGTGGCTGCGGCCCCGGCTGGCTCTGGCGCCATAATCTGGACGCCCTGCCGCCCGGCTGCCACGTCACCCTCACCGATTTGTCAGACGGAATGGTGGCTGAAGCGCAGGCAGCGTTGGCCGCATCCGGCCACGATTTCCGCTTCCGCCCGGCCGATATTCAAGACCTGCCTTTTGCCGACGACAGTTTTGACGTAGTGATTGCCAATCACATGTTGTACCACGTGCCGGATCGCTCTCAGGCATTGGCGGAAGTGCGACGGGTGTTGGTGGAAAACGGCCGTTTCTACGCCGCCACCAACGGCCGTCATCACATGCAGGAATTGTGGCAAATCGGCGAAAGGTTGTTCCCGAATACGGCCGTGCCCTTGACCCAACTGCGGGCGTGGCGCGGCATAGGCAGTTTTCAGTTAGAGAATGGACGGGAACAGTTGACGGCCGTATTCCCCCACGTCGCCCTCCACTTCTACGAAGATGGCTTGGCAGTTACCGAAGCAGACCCCCTGATTGCCTACCTGCACTCCACATCCCTGATGCAAGACAAAACCATTC
>JALUPA010000482.1 GCA_027054335.1 Ardenticatenaceae bacterium | reverse complement strand
ATTCGATACGGCCGTCGTACCGATCCACAATCCGCTGCACAATTGCCAAACCCAAACCCGTGCCCGGCACATTTCCATCCCGCGCCAATCCCCCCCGGTAAAAACGATCAAAAATAAATGGCTTGTCTGCTTCTGCAATACCAGCGCCATCATCCTTTACCCGAAACCAAACTATCTCTTTGGCGCCGTCTGTTTCCGCACCGACCGAAACAATGATCGTAGCACCTGGCTGGGTATAGGCAAAAGCATTATCCAGCAAATGCAGCAATATCTTCTCCGCATGACGCTCAGCCATCTGTAAACGGGGCATGATTAAATATGAATCGGCCGGTGCATCCCAGTACAAAGTCACACCTTCCCGGCGGGCGCGTTCCGTATACGTCTCTTGCAACACCTTCCATAACCGCTTGACAGAGGTGGTCACCTGAGGGTCTAGTTCAAACTCCGCATCCAGGCGGGACATATCCAGTAAATGTTCGATGAGACGGGCCAGACGATCCGTTTCCTGATGTAATACCTGGAAGTAATGCGGCTTTTTCTCCGCTTTGCCCCTCTCCAGCAGGGAAATATAGGTTTTGATGTTGGTCAGCGGCGTGCGTAAATCGTGGCTGATATTGGAGACAAACTGGGCCTTTAAGCGCTCCAATTCTTTGAGACGGCTGATGTCTGACTGGACGGCCACATAGCCCACAACTTCATTCTCCTCATTCAAGATAGGAGTCACAGTCACGGCGACATCATATTGGCTGCCATCTTTGCGCTGGTTCTTTAACTCGCCTGACCATTGCCTGCCGCCCCGCGTGGTTTTAACCATTTCCCGCACAATTTTTCGCGGGGTCTCCCGGCTGACAAGTATCATTGCCAGTTGATGGGTCAATTCTGAAGCTTCATATCCTGTTTGCTGCAAAAAAGTCGGATTCGCGTAAAGCAACAGGCC
The DNA here is from genome assembly GCA_027054335.1 of Ardenticatenaceae bacterium. Classification (GTDB taxonomy): domain Bacteria; phylum Chloroflexota; class Anaerolineae; order Promineifilales; family Promineifilaceae; genus JAJRTP01. Next base: position 2,642 of record JALUPA010000482.1, on the reverse strand, counting down.
CTCAGCATCCAGTAAAATAATTCCTTCTCCAGCGTTTTCCAAGATAGCCAGAGTGCGGTCTCGTTCCATTTGTAATTCGGCGGTACGTTTTACAACTTGCCGAGCTAATTGGCTTGCCTGCTGCTGCAATTCTTCGTACAAACCGGCCCGCTCGATAACGGCCGTAACGTTAGCGGCCAACGTCGTCAAAAAATTGGCGTCCCTTTCAGAAAACATATCAACTTCCGGGCTTTCCACATTCAACACACCAATGATTGTGTCTTGCAACTTGAGAGGAACGACAATTTCTGACCGGGTAAGCGAATTGACTTCAAAATAATTATCGTCATTACGAACGTCGTTAGACCAGTAAGGTTTGCCTGTTTTTATGACATGGGCCACAAAACTGTTCTCCGGCAAGGGAAACGTCTGGTTAACAAATGATTCAGGAACCCCCCGCGCGCTGGAATGTATAATCACGCTGCCGGTTTTGTCGTCCAGCAGGACAAAGGCGAACAAATTGGGGTAAAATTTGGTGGCAACCAAATCGGTGGTTTTTTGCAGCAAAGTATCTACGTCGAGGGTAACGGCCGTAGCCTGACCCAGTTGATGCAAAATAGACAATTCTTCAGCCTGCTGCCGTGTTTCCTCATAAAGGCGCGTGTTTTCGATGGCTATAGCTGCCTGGTTAGCAAAAACAGCCACCATCTGGGCTGTTTCCTCGTCATATAGTCCGGCCGTCAAGCTGTCCACATTCAAAATGCCAATGCGCCGGTCTTTAACCAGCATAGCCGCGCCTATCCAGGATAACGCATTCAAAGCGTCCGGCACATATACCCACGACGGATCATCCGCCGTGTCAGAAACAACCCGCCAGCCGGGCGGCGCAGGAATCTTCGTCAAAATGTGGTCTGTATTATCACCTATAAACGATTGAACAAGACTTATTTCACGCAAACCACGCGAAGCAGCCAGAGCAAGCGTTCCGGTCTGCTCATTCAGCAGCATAATAGAAACAGCGTCATATTTAATTACCTGCGCCAGCAAGTCAAAAATTTTCTCGAAAACATCAGCCAGGCCCAGACTGGTTGTCAGCAAAGAGCCGACTTGTTGTAATGCTTGCAGCAAATGTAACTGCCGCTGTTGCGCAGCAAAAAGATTGGCATTTTCGATGGCGATGGCCGCCTGGTTAGCCACACTCTGGCAAAAATCAATTTCTTCCGGGGTGAAATGGCGCGGTTGATCCCATACGTTTATGTGCAATATCCCCAACACCTGATCGTGCGCCACCAGAGGAACATACAAGATCGACCGGAAACCTTGCTCCACGAAGCGCCTGATTCGCTCATTGATAAAGGGGCTTTCCCTTACATCAACAACGGTCAGCAACTCTTTTGTATCCAGTATCAGACGGGAAGCCAATGTTTGCTTCACCCAAATCCCGGAACTGACCGGATACAAATTGTATTCAGGCTGCTTAACCCAATTTGCTCTAATACGCAGGTATTGGCCTTCTTTTTCCAGAATGGAAATACTGCAACTTTGCACGTTGCCTAAATATAAACGAACGGAATCAATGACCCGGTTTAAGAGTTCGTCCAAATCCAGGGTGGTAGTCAAAATGTGGGCTACTTCCTGCACACTTTCGGCGGCTTGTCGCCGGCGGCTCTCCAACTTGTAGCGCTGGATGTTGTCAATAGCCAGCGCCGCCTGCAAGGCAATACCTTGGCACAATTCAATTTCGGCAGTTGTAAATGCCCGCCGGTAACGGCTTTCCCACAACTCAGCATAGCCAATAACAGCGCCCCGGACAATCAGAGGCACGTGCATAGATGATTGGGCGCCAAATTCCTCTAAATGCTTTCGCTGCCACTGGAAACGGCCGGAACCTTCTCTTTGCACCGTATACGGCCGGGTCCTATCAAACAAGGGATGATCGTCTCCCTGCAAACTGTAAATGTCATAAGTAACGCCCAGGTCGGAACTTCTTTCGGCTGCGGATGCGTCCGGGGAAAAGTATTCCGCCAACACGGTAGATTGGCCGGTTTCCGGGTACCAGTCCAGAATGTAGGCGCTGGTCGCATCAATGGCTTTGGCCATAGTCTCGGCCAGCTTTGCCAGGATGGTAGATGGGTCAGCCGTGGAGGTAACGGCCGTAATCGCTTCCAGCAGCGCCGTTTTCCCTCCCGTTTTCCGGGTATTCAAATCTCTAAGCCGTATTGTTTCATTTTCTGCCATAGATCACCCCAGTCAGGGGAACCAATTTACATTGAAAGGCCTGATTCCCCTGACAAAGTATAACGACAAGATGAACTGTTGAAAACCAGACCATTGGGTGGCATTGTTTTTTTGAGCAAGATACAATTCAGCCATCCACTGGCCCTTAAAATTGGGAGGGAAAATAATGAACAAACCAATTCAGAAAAAGAGACCCCTTGCTCCTGTTCTATTTTTAGTTTCGCTGGTCGTTTTTGGCCTTCTGGCCTATAAGTATGCGGGCAGATGGTTACGCGCTGGGCTGCTTTACCTTTCCAAAGCAGGCTGGGCGCAGGAAACCATCAACCATATCTCTGTAGCCCACCAGTTTGCCGACCGCTTTATTGCCGGAGATACGATTGCCGAGGCAATTGCTGTCAGCCGGACGATAAATCAGAAGGGCATTA
>JALUPA010000481.1 GCA_027054335.1 Ardenticatenaceae bacterium | reverse complement strand
ACGTATAGGCGGCTTTCAGGGCTGGCGAATAAGCAAAGAAAGTGCGTAGTTTACGCCGTTCATCCGTTGTCAGGTCACGATTGTTTTTGCGAAAAGGCCACAAAACACCCTTGATCGATTCGTATTCTGTCTCCGATAGCTCTTTTTGAAGACGACGACGTTCGGATTTACGCCAGGTATCCACACCATCACGATAATTCTTAGCCACATGAAAGCGATCCACAATCACAATCAGCGACACCTCATCATGCGCCTGCTCGAATTCTTGGACAGCCGTAATGTAGCCGTCCCACATGTCGGTACAGATACTTTTTATTGTCGCCTGCAGATGGCGGGGGATACTGTTTGGTGTGGGGACTGCGCGGTGTATACCAATCCAATTGCTGCGTCGTCGTGGGGCCGCCGTCATAATGGGAACACTTATACCGTTTAGGACGTAATCGAATGTAGACCGGGCGACCCAGAATGGGTAAATGACGCAAACGAATCCACCTGTCATGGCTATGAAACTGCGTGATTTTGCGCCCACAATGTTGACAAACGGCACTTTGCTTGCGGCTTTCGACTGTGATGACATAAGCGCCATTTTTATCGATGCGGGTTTGGAGTACAGTGACGTTGGGTATATCGAGGGGTATTGACAGTTGAGACATTTTTCTGATGGTATACTACTCCTTCATCTTGGTGGTATTCTATCAATTATAAGGCAGTCCCATATATGGGTACACCCCCTGAATTCCTAATGAACCAGATCGTTTTGCCCCGTGCCAGGCACTACTCGTTATCTCGCATTTGCCGCAGCCGCTCATACGGGGGCGGTTCCACCGTTTTGCCTGGCTTTTTGCCGGCGAGGAGGTTTTGGAACAGGTGAATGTACTGTACGGCCGTTTCCTGCGGACTAAAACTTTCGGCAATCAGATACGGATCGCGCTGGTAAGCGGCCGGGTTGTCCAGAATTTTAATGATGGCTTGGGCTAGGGCAACGTGATCGCCAATGGGAACTACTTCTCCCATACCCGTCATCGTCACCGGCTGGCGCACGCCGGGCAGGTTGCTGGCCACTACCGGCACACTGTTTTCCATCGCTTCAATTTGCACCAGACCGAAACTTTCCGTGCTGTTCAGGCTGGGCACGGTCAGCACGTCCAGTTGGTGGTAAAAGGCGGTTACGTCGGCCCCATTCAGATTGCCCAGCAGGTGGTAGCGGTTTTTGTATTGAGCGAAGAGGGGGGCCAGTTTGGCCGCATACGCTTCTTCGCCCAGCACGTTCTGGTACTGCCCGGCGTGCAGGACGACGGCGTTGGGATGCACTTCCCAGATCAAGGGCAGGGCGTTGAGCAGCACTTCTACTCCCTTTTCGGCGGCCAGGCGGCAGATGATGCCGATGACTTTTTTGCCGGCTAAATCCAGGTGACGTTGGGCAGTGAAGTTTTGGGCTACGGCCGTAGAACAAGCCGCCAATTCCACCGGCGGGGTGATGATGTGCAGTTTCTTATCCAGATATTGCGCTAAAAACGGGGAATGCGTGCCGTAATCCCGCGTGTACGTCACTACCGCGTCCGCAAAATGGGCGGCAATCTGGTTCATGGTCAGCACCACCTTGTTTACCAGGCGGTTAAATGCCCCCGGCGGCAGCTCCAGATCGCAGTGGTAGGTCAACACGACCGGCTTGCCCATGAGGCGACCGCGCAAAGCCACCCCTGGCGCGTCAAATTGGGGTAGATGGAGGTGAATGACGTCCGCTTTTTGCGCCAGTTTCCAGGCCATCGGGCCAAATTCGGGCATCAGCACCCCTTTGCTCACCCGCGCTGCTACCGGGGTGCGCACTACCTTCACCCCGTCCATTACGTCATAGCGGGGGAGTTGCTTTTCGTATTGAGAGGTCAACACGGTCACGTCATGCCCCTGCGCGGCCAATGCCCGGCTTAAGCGTTCTACATAAATTGTCAGGCCACTGACCCAGGGACGATAGTAAGTTAATACTTCAAGTATACGCATGAGAAAATGGGTTCCTGTTTGTAGATTTTACACTGGTTTTGGCAAAGTTCATCAGTTGTGGTTTGCTGGCGAGCCAACTGTTTTGCGTCGTTTCATAAAGGCCTGTGTATTGTGGACGACGCTTTTGAAGGTGGAACCGGTGGCGGCCAACCCGATAATTCCCAAAATGATGGGGATGAGGATCATGTTCAAGGCGTTATAGGAGAAGGCAAAGCTGGCGGAAGCCGGTTCCGGCTGTCCCAACAGAGTCAGGGCGGCGATGACGCCGGCGTGGTAAACGCCGATTTGCCCCGGAGAGGAGGGCAGGGCCACGCTCAGGGCGGCGGCGGCAAAGACGAAGACGGCCATGACCCAGGTAACGTCCAGGCCAACGGCCGTCATACCGATGTAGTAAGCAAAGATGATCGGTATCCAGACGAGGATGGTCAGCAGGACGAGGATGAGACCGTCTCTGGGGCGGGAGAGAGCGTCCAGCCCTTTTAGCAAATCATCTACCCGGCGCGTCCAACTGGCGGTGTTCATAAAGGGGAGGCGGTTGAGTACGGCCGTGGCTACTCGTTCCACAAACGGCCGTTGGTTGGCGGCGATAATCAAAACGACAATTCCGGCAATGGCAACAATGCCGGTGGCTCTGGCCCCCGTTTCCATCCAGTCCGGCAGCGTGGCTACAGTTGCCAGCGTAAAAGGCAGTACAGTTACCACAAACACCATGTCTATCAACCGGTCTACCACCGTTGTGGATAACCCTGTGGCGATGGTAACCGGCGGGATGCTGCCAATTAAAACAGCGCGGGCAAAATCGCCTAATCGGGCCGGTAAAAAGGCATTCAACATATAGCCTATGTTTTGAATGTGAAAAACCGGTAGATAGGGAACCTGATTACGCAACAAAAAGCGCCAGCGAATAGCCCGGAAGATGAAGAAGAAGAAAACGGCTGCGCTGCCCAATGCCAGATAGAAAAAATTGGCCTGTTGAATAGCGTTGATAATGTCGGCCGGTTTGATAAAAACAAAAATGAGAACAAGGCTGATCAAACTGACAGCAATACCGATCCATAATTGTTTTTTGTTTGACGTACTTTTCGTTTCCATAGGGCGTAGATTATAACAAGAAGGGAGTTGGCTGGCATACAACGTTGCCGTGACAAAGCAAAATGCGTTATTATTACGCAACTTATGGCAAATATGCTGCCTGCACAACCTTTACTATGACCCTATTTACGAGGAGGCTCTGTCTATGCCGGAAAATGTTATTCGTGTGGAAAAATGGCTGCCTAACTATGAGCCAACAGAAGAAGAATTACGGCGGTTGATGGCTGAAGAAGGTTTAACGCCTTACCGTTGGTCAAATATGCCCCATGATGTGTATGCGGCCCATACGCATCCTTATCACAAGGTGATCTACGTGGTATCTGGTTCCATCACTTTCGGTTTTCCCGTTGAGGGTGAACCGGTAACGCTGCGCTCCGGCGACAGGTTGGATTTACCCCCGGATGTGCGCCATAATGCGGTGGTGGGGCCGGATGGCGTTGTTTGTTTGGAAGCGCATTTGTAGGACAATTTTGCAAAACTGCCCTACAGTAACAGGAGTATCTCAT
>JALUPA010000480.1 GCA_027054335.1 Ardenticatenaceae bacterium | reverse complement strand
GCCAGCCGAAGAAGCCATGGGCGAAGGCAGCATCGCTGTCCTGCTGCCCGACAGCGCTTCCTCTGCCCGCTGGGAAGCTGACGACCGTCGCTTCTTTGAAGAAGCATTCGACGCCGCTGGTGTAGAATACACCATCGTCAACGCTGAAGGCGACGCCCGCACCCAGCAGACCCAGGCCGAACAGGCCATCACCAACGGCGCCAAAGTGCTGCTGCTGGTCAACCTGGACAGCGGTTCCGGGGCAGCCATCATTGCCCAGGCCCGTGACGCCGGCGTCAAAGTCATTGACTACGACCGCCTGACCATCGAAGGCCCCGGCGCTGACGTGTACGTCAGCTTTGACAACGTTTCCGTGGGTCGGCTGATGGGGGAAACCCTGGAACCGATCATTAACGCCCTGGACGCTGACCCCAAGCGGGTGGTACAGCTCAACGGCTCACCTACCGACAACAACGCCACCCTCTTCCGGGAAGGTTACTACTCTGTGGCCAAGCCGCACTATGACGCCGGGGATTGGGAACTGGTAGACGACCAGGCCGTACCGGACTGGGACAACCAGCAAGCCCTGGTCATCTTCGAGCAGATTCTGACGGCGGCTGGTGGTGACGTGGATGCTGTCTTTGCGGCCAACGACGGGTTGGCCAACTCGGTTATCGCGGCCTTGAAGAGCCAGGAATTGGACCCGGTACCGTTGAGCGGGCAAGATGCGACCGTAGCCGGTATCCAGAACATTCTATCTGATTGGCAGACGATGACGGTGTACAAGCCGATCAAACTGGAAGCGGAAGCAGCTGCCGAAGCAGCCATTGCTTTGTTGAATGGTGAGGACGTGACTGCTTTGACCAGCGACACCATCAACAACGGGACGAATGACGTGCCGTTTATCAAGCTGACGCCGCTGGCTGTAACCAAAGATAACATCGAAGAGACAGTCATTGCTGACGGTTTCCGTACCTGGGAAGAGATTTGCGTAGGCGATTACGAAGCTCTTTGTGCTGAAGCTCAAGGTGGCGGCGAAGAAGCAGCGGCCACTGAACCGGAAATCAGCTTGACCATCTGGGCTGACGATACCCGCGCCCCCATCCTGCAAGATTTGGCAGCTGATTTCGAAGCCGAATATGGTGTAGGCCTCATTGTTGAAGAGATGGGTTTCGGTGATGTTCGAGACCAGATGACCATTGCCGCTCCGGCCGGTGAAGGCCCCGACATCATTGTGGGCGCGCATGACTGGCTGGGTGAATTGGTAAGCAATGGCGTAATTGCCCCCATTGATTTGGGTGACAAAGCCGATTTGTTCTTGCCCAATGCTTTGGAAGCGTTTACGTATGAAGGTGAATTGTACGGTATGCCTAACGCTATTGAGAATGTAGCCCTCTTCATTAACACCGACATGGTTCCGGAATGTCCCACAACCTGGGATGAGGTTCAGTCTATTTCTGAAGAACTGTCGGCTGACAATGGTGAGAACGTAGAAGAAAATACCTATGGCTTCGTCCGTATGGAAGGCGACCCGTACCACTTCTACCCGATCCAGACTGCTTTTGGCGGTTATGTCTTTGGCGTAGATGAGAATGGCTACAACCCCGAGGACGTAGGCATTGACAACGAAGGTTCTTTAGCGGCGGCTGAATGGTATGACGCCTACGTAAAAGCGGGTTTGCAACCGGCTGGCGTAGACTGGGATACCATGCACCTGATGTTTGAAAATGGTCAGGCTGCTATGATCATCACCGGCCCATGGGCATTGGATCGCATTCGGGAATCCGGCGTCAATTACGCTATCTGTGACTTGCCGGGCGAAACTGAAGCTGGCGCGCCGTTCCTGGGTGTGCAGGGCTTTATGGTAAATGCTTTCAGCGACGACCCGCTGCTGGCCCAAATCTTCCTGACAGACTTTGTGGCTACAGATGAGGTCATGCAGGCATTCTTTGATGCTAACCCCCGGCCGTCTGCCTTTATCCCTGTTTTGGAAGCGATTGATGACCCGGATATGGCTGCCTTTGGTTCGGCCGGCCGCAATGCTCAGCCGATGCCCGCCATCCCGGAAATGGCCTCTGTATGGGAAGCCTGGGGTAACGCTATTACCCTGATCTCCCAGCAGGGTGATGCTCCTGATGCTGCTTTCATCAATGCGGCCGAGCAAATTCGTACCACCATTTCTGAAGGTCAGTAAATAGTTTGCTGGTTATACCTCTGAGGTTTTTGAAACCTCAGAGGTATACAGGTTGATTATGATGTACGTGTAAAAACAGGGGACGCTTAACAGCGTCCCCTGTTTTTATAAGGGAATGGAGAAGAGGGGCAATGAACGCTGTCAACCTTGAAAGAAAGAAGAAACCGGCCAGATCTTCCAGTCTGACAACCGGCAATCTGCTGTTTAGATTGTTGGGGTTGTTCATTTTTGACGCCGGCGCTTTATGGCTGGGCCTTAATTTGTTGTTTGATGGCTATTGGCCGTTTGCTGCTATTATTTTGGTCATCACAATTCTGATAAATGTTATCTGGCTGAGACCGGAAGCGTATCCCTTGCGCTGGATGTCACCGGGTTTGGCTTTTATGATTTTGATCTCGGTCTATCCCATTCTTTACACCGTCTACATCTCCTTTACGAATTTTGGCACGGGAAATTTACTGCCCAAAGTGCAGGCCATTGAGGTTTTAGAGAAACGGACTTTTTTGCCGGAAAAGGGAGCCGATTACAATACAGCTCTCTATACCAATGACGCCGGCGAATTTGCCTTGTGGCTGCAACCCAAGGATGGCGCGGAAGGGTTTCTGGTTTTGCCCGGCCAGCAGGTTGTCAGTGTTCACGTGGGGGCTTTTGATCCGGATGGCTTTCCGGAACAGTTGGAAGGCTGGGAACGGGTGTCCAAGCGGGATATGCTCAAAGCTATCTCTCAATTGCAGGACGTGGAGTTTGGCGAGCCGCCCCACGTGGTCAAACTAACCGGGTTGAATACGGCCGCAGAGAAAAAACAGCGTTACGTATATGATGAAGAACAGGACGCCATTGTGGACGTGGCTACAGATACGACCTATTACGCCGACGACATCACGGGAGCTTTTATTGCGGAAGATGGCCAGAATTTGATTCCGGGATATACCGTGGGCGTGGGGTTTAAGAATTACGGCCGTTTTATCAGCAACCCTGCTTTTCGCGGCCCCCTCCTTCTTATTTTCATCTGGAATGTAGCCTTTGCCTTCCTGTCAGTTTTGTTTGCCTTCTCGTTAGGCTTGTTGATTGCTATTGCTTTTGGCCGGGACATGCCGGCCCGGAAGCTGATCAAGTCGTTGTTGATTATCCCCTTTGCTATTCCGGGCGTGTTGACCATTTTGGTCTGGAAAGGATTGTGGAATCCCATCAACGGGGCGGTAGCCACTACCCTGGCGGGTTGGTTGGGGATGTCCAGTTTGAATGTTTTTGCCGATCCGATTGGGGTAAAGGTGGCTTTGCTCATCGTCAACGTCTGGCTGGCTTATCCCTATTTTATGCTCTCGGTTGTTGTGAATTTAGTAGTTGCCAAAAGTATCAAAATAGGGTAAGTGTTACACAACATAAATCACAATAAAGAAGTAGACATAATGCAACTACCAATAAC
>JALUPA010000479.1 GCA_027054335.1 Ardenticatenaceae bacterium | reverse complement strand
ATTTGTTTGCTGCCGCCGGATTGGCTGAACCGCAGCCGGGCTGGACATGGGACGAATTCCGTACGGCGGCCCAAGCCTTAACCATTCGTGATGGTGAACAAGTAAGCCAGTGGGGATTGGTGCATGCCTTTCCTGGGTCACTGGCCTTTTACGCCTCCCAACTGGATAGCTGGTTGGTTGACTGGAGCGTAGAACCACCCCGCCCCCGCTTGACCGACCCAGATGTTGTGGAAGCGGTGCGCCAACACACTGACCTGTATCTGGTAGACCAGGTGGGGCCAGACGGCAGCACGATTGAGGCGTACAACGAGGCGGAGTCCCTGATTGCCGCCGGCCGGGCTGCCATGTGGCCCGCTTTTTATGACGAACTGGATGTATATGCCGGGGAGCAAAATGTGGGTGTGGTTCCCTTTTCCGGTGGTAACAGGGTAAACGGACAAAATACGACGATGATTTATGTGGATGGCTTTACCATCAGCGCGGGTACGGCTTATCCCCAGGCTGCCTGGGAATGGATTAACTTCCTCTCCCGGCAAGCGCCCATCGTTCCCGGATCCATCCCAGCACGCGCATCCACACGGGAAGCGACCGGCTTCTGGCGTGATGTTGCCCCTGAAACACAGCTGGTAGTGGAAGACGCTCTGGCGCATGGTTTCAGGTATTACTTCAGTCCAACCAACCGCCCGTTCATCGAGGCGATAACGGAGATTTTGAAGCAGGAAAAATCGGTGACAGACGCTCTGGCTGGAGCGCAAACGGCCGCTGCCCAGGCGTTGGGTACTCTAGCCGGGAATGGAATAGCGGAACCTGTAATCGTAACCAACGAAGTTGAAACCAGCGCCGGGACAGTCAAAATCACATTTCTCCCTCATCCACTTACGGATGAGCTGGAGCAATATCGCAAGTTGGCAAAACAATTCATGGAAGAACATCCAGATATTACCGTCACAATAAAGCGTCACAACTTTGACAGTTTTACCATGAACGTTGACGAGAGCGGCGTTCCAGGCGATTGTTTCCAATGGAACCCGCCAGACCTCCACAACCCGGACGAACAGGCAGCCATCTTGAGTCTGGACGCCTTCATTGAAGCGGATCCGGATTTTACTCTGGACGATTTTTATCCGGCGCTTGTTGGGCCGTTTAGATACCAGGGCCAGTTGTGGGCGTTACCGGCCGCCATTACGCCCATGATTATCCAATATAACAAAGATCTTTTTGACGCGGCCGGCGCAGCCTACCCACAACCGGGATGGACATTTGAGGATTTTCTGGATGTTGCTATTACATTAACGCAGGGGGAAGGAGAAACAAAACAGTATGGCTTTGTGCCGGAGGTCATAGAAGCAAATACGGTAAATGCCATGCTGTCCCGATTTGGGGCTAACCTGGTGGATACATCAGTTGACCCGCCAACGGCGGCATTTACCGATCCGGCTGTGGTTGAGGCTGTGCGTTGGTATGCCGATTTGAGCCGGACGTATGGCGTCAAACCCGTCATGCTTATTGACTATGTTACGGCGGCTACTACAAATCCAGGCCCTTACTTTGATCAACGGAACCGTTTGGTTCGAGAGGGGTTGGCCGGTATGTGGACGCTTTCGAGTCCTACGAATTATGGACTGACGACTAAACTCACGCAGGGGCTGACCAATGTGGGGGCAGCGCCGCTTCCCTTAAACCCTGGCGCTCAATCTACATCCGGAACAGTGACAGGTTATTTTATTTCATCTGACACGCCGCATCGTCAGGCCTGCTGGCAGTGGATTACCTTTTTAACGACAGTAGACGCCAACCCCGGTATGCCGGCCCGTCGTTCAGTGGCTGAAGCAGACGTTTACCGGCAGCGTGTTGGCGCTGAAACGGCGGCCGCCAATCTGGGCAGCGTTAACCAAGTGGAAAGCCAGAACCCGGACTTTTACCAGGTAAGATGGATGGATTTTAGCAATTTCTGGCTCTATGCAGCATTGGCTCAGGCTGTGGAAGGAGAGATGGCAGTTGAAGAAGCCCTGACCATAGCTCAGGAAACATTTGAAGCTTATCGCAGCTGCGTTATTGAGCGAGATGCTTTTTACGACTTGAACGCTCGAAATAACTGTGCCCAGGAAGTAGACCCTACTATTCTTGATTTCATGCTTGGCGGCGGAGGGTAAAGTTCCTGTGACAATTGCCTTGTGGTTTCTCATAAGCAGCTTGCTGTTCGTTTCATTACTCTTAATCGTTCTCATTCGAAGACGATTCGCCGTGGTAACCGTGTCAGGCCACAGCATGTACCCTACGCTCCAAGATGGCGACCGGCTCCTCGTTTTGCGTCACCAGTCACTCCACAAATATCAAACCGGGCAGATTGTTTTATCCCATCTACCCTATGAGGGGCCATGGAAAGAAAAACTTTATATTAAGCGTCTGATTGGCTTACCTGATGATAAAGTAACCCTCCACGCATCCGAAGTAAATAAGCTTACCCACTCCGATTCGGTGGATGATAACGATGACAAAGAGTATATAACTTGGGAAATTCCTGAAGATCACTGTTTCATTAAAGGGGATTCCCGTTGGAGTGAAGATTCAGTGATATGGGGCCCTATCCCCCTCAATCTCCTGGTTGGCGTCGTTCTCCTGAAGCTGCCGCGTCGTACGCAAACCTTAGCCCCACCGCCGCCCACTGTTAGAACATTGACGCCGCCTCCCAAAACTTCACACCGGTAAATAAAAGGAGATAATGGTTCAACGACTCAAACGACTCCCTCCGTTTCTAGCAAACATTTTCAACATCCTGAAATTAATGTGGCGCGCCCAGCCTGCTGTTTTGACGGGTATGATTGCCCTAAACATTCTGCAAGGCTTGCTGCCCGTAGCCTCTGCCTGGGTGGCCAAATGGATTTTTGACCTGCTGGGGCGGCAACTATCGGGCAGCGCCGCTGCTGTGGCTTGGCCACAGTTATTGGGGCTTGTGGCTCTCCAGGCTTTTTTAACGATGGTCAGCCAGGCGCTTTCTCCCGCCGCCAACTACCTGAAAGCAGAACTGAACCGCCAACTCACACTGAGCGTGCAATTCAAAATTTACGACAAAGTGAACAGTTTTGCCGGTCTGGCCTGCTTCGAGAACCCGGAATTGCACGATACCATCCGGTTGGCCAATGAGGGCGCGCAACAGGGAACCAATCAAACCGTCTCTCTTTTAATGACGCTGATTCAAAGCGCGGTGACGCTGTTTACTTTTACCGGCGTTTTACTCTCTTTCAATCTGGCGCTGGCGGGACTGGTCGTTTTGGCTGCCCTGCCGCAGCTTTACGCCCAGATGAAGTTCGGCCGCCAGCGGGTGCATCTCGTCTACAAAGTCAGCCCCGATGAGCGAAGAAAGTATTATTTCAGCTTTCTTCTCTCAGGCGTCCACGCGGCCAAAGAAATCCGCCTGTTTGATACGGGCAGCTATTTTCTGGACAGACTGCTCCGGCTGACGCGAAAAGTACATCAAGATCGTCGCCGGCAGCAGAAATATGAATTGCGCTGGGATGTTTTTCTCGGTTTCCTCTCCAGCCTGGTGGCCGGTATTGCCTTTGTGGTTGTGGTTTGGGGGGCGTTTAACGGCCGTCTCACCCTGGGCGACGTCACCCTGTACGTCAGCGCTGTTGCTTCCGTGCAAGGCGCGTTACAAGGCAGCCTGTTTGCCATTTCCGGCCTGCATGAAAGCAGCCTGTTTTACACCTACTTCACCAATTTGTTGGCTTTACCTGACCCGCTGCCGCTCACAACCCGGCCCTGGCCGGTCGGTGAGTTAACGTCCGGGCTGGAACTGCGCGGCGTTTCCTTTCGCTACAGCGAGCAGCATCCCTGGGTACTGCGTGACGTCAATCTATTCATCCCGTCCGGGCAATGTCTGGCTCTGGTGGGGCTAAATGGCGCCGGCAAAACAACGTTGGTCAAGTTGCTTTTACGTTTCTACGATCCCACAGAGGGAGAAATTTTGTGGGACGGCGTAGATATTCGTGAATTCACCCCCCAAGAGTTACGGCAACAGATCGGCGCCATTTTCCAGGATTACTTGCGCTACGATTTGACGGCCCAGGAAAATATCGGTCTGGGCTGCGCCCGGCACATTGACGACATAAATCGTATCCGTCTGGCGGCGATGAAAAGCGGGGCGCACAAGGTAATTGAGAAATTGCCTCAAGGCTACCAGACGGAACTTAGCTTGATGTTTGCCAATGGGAAACCACCCACGGATTTGTCGGGTGGCGAGTGGCAAAAAATAGCCGCCGCTCGTTTGTTTATGCGTGACGCTGATCTTCTCATTCTGGATGAACCAACGGCCGCGCTCGACGCCCAGGCCGAATATGAAATGTACAATCACTTTACGGAACTGGTTGCCGGCCATACCACTGTTCTCATCTCCCACCGCTTTAGCACCGTACGTATGGCGGACAAAATTGCCGTCCTGGAAAACGGCCGTATTACCGAACATGGCTCACATGACGAACTTCTGTCGCTGGGTGGAACTTATGCTAAATTGTACCGGATGCAGGCAGAAAAGTATGCCAATACCTAAAAAAGAGTACATCTGCATCTATGCAGGGTGTGTTGTTTAATGTAAGCTATCTTCACATTTGTTCATCAGGAGAAGAAGCGAGATAGGTTGGAAAATGATCTGTAGAAACTATTGTTTGCGAACGATTGTTTGTGGGAGTATCGGCGGCGCAAGAGTATGATGAAAAAAGTTGTGATCTTGCTGATACTCGTGTTAATGGCAGGTTGTAACCGTGGCGAGATAGCGGAAACGGCCGTTCCTCCTGTGGTTGAGTCTGCCAAAGTCAACAGTACGAATGAAATAGGTACGGCCGTTGCCAACCCCACCGATACCATCACCTTGCGCATGATCGTCTACGATTGGGAATCGGGCAGCTATCGCAATCTTATCGAGGCGTTTGAAGCCGAAAATCCGGGTATTGAAATCAAGCTTGTCTCTTTGGAAGAAACATTAGGGCTGGATTCAGCCGGCAAGGGGCAGTGGCCAGACGACGCGGCTGAACGTCTCGTGTCAGCCGCCGATGTCGTTTCAACCTCTGCCATCGGCATCTCCAACGGCGCTTCCGGGCTGCTGTTGGATTTACGGCCGCTCATTGAGGGCAACACCACCTTCGACGAGGCTGATTTTTACCCTAATGCTCTGGAATACTTTAAGTCTGACGGCGGCGTTTGGGGGCTACCGAACAGCCTAACCTTTGATCTGATTTTTTATAACAAAGACGCTTTTGACGCCGCTGGCCACGCTTATCCACAGCCCGGCTGGTCGTGGGGCGATTTGTTGACGGCAGCCCAAGCGACAACCGTGCGCGAAAAGGATGAAGTTACTCGGTGGGGATTGGTCCAGTTGAGCCGTAGTCCATTTATTTTTATACTGCCGCGCACTGGCCCCTTGATTGATACCATGACCAACCCACCCACGGTTCAATTCGACCGCCCAGATGTTGCCGACGCGCTGCAATGGTATGTGGATCTCTTTTTGCTGCATGAGGTCACACCGAATTTAGAAGCTCCAGAACCAGACAAAAATGGCGTCATTTTTCTGTCGGAATACGCACTAATCGAGGACGGCAAGGCAGCAATGTGGTCGGAATCTTCCGGTTCATGGCCGTGGCGCAGCCAGCAGATAAATGTGGGTGTTGCGCCATTTCCGGTTGATGCACCCGAAGATCGAACCACACCAGTGTATATCAATGGTTATGCTCTCAGCGCCGGTACTCGCCACCCTGAAGCGGCCTGGCGTTGGATCAAATTCCTTAGCCAACAGCCATCTGCCAGTTTCGGCCTGGATACGGCCTTGCCTGCCAGGCGCTCAGTGGCCCAAGCGAGTGGTTTCTGGGATAGGGTCGATCCCGAACTGGGGGATACCCTGCGCTACGTGCTGGACCATTCTTATTTCTTCCGGTTTGGGGCCGGGAATAGCGCTTTTTACGAAGCGGTTGACGCCGTTTTAACACAGAATCGGCCGGTTGCTGATGCGCTTGCAGATGCCCAGGTTCAGGCGGAAATGGAAATTGCTGATATTGCGGCCAGGCAGGAAAAAGCGGATGCTGTAGAAATTGTTGTCAGTGAGCCAGGGGATGCGGCTTTGCCTGAAAGAGCGGTATCGATTGTATTTACGACAGTGGGTGACATTGATGGCTTGACACCCTATCGCAACCTGGTCAAGACGTTTCAGGAACAAAATCCTGACGTGGTGATCGAGCTAAAAACACCCGACTTTAACGCCGGTTCCATCTACTTGCGTGATTTGGCAGCTAATTCGGACTGCTTGTTGTGGTATGGCGGCGTCATCCGCGAGGAGGGTCGAGCCACTGTCCTTAACCTGGACCCATTCCTGGATGCCGATCCGGAACTCGACAAAGAGGACTTTTACCCACAAGCGCTTGATGCATTCAGCTACCAGGGACAGCTTTGGGGATTGCCGGGGGGAATGAATGTCACGCTCATCATGTACAACAAGGCGCTTTTTGACGAGGCGGGTATCCCTTACCCGCAGGACAACTGGACAATGGATGATTTTTTGGCAACGGCCGTTGCCCTGACCGCTGGCGACGATCCGGAAACCAAGCAATATGGTTACGTGCCCCAGGAGTCTGAACTGAATGATTTAACAGCTTTCCTGGAGCGGCTAGATGCGCAGTTCTTTGACGACAGCGTGGATCCGCCTCAATTAACGTTTACTCATCCGGACACAGTCAAAGCAATGCGCTGGTTTACCGCCCTGACTACTGAGTTTGGTGTAAAACCAGCGTTTATGACTAACATTGCCGCAGTTAGCGTAAATATAGGGCAAGAGCGGAAGACGTTGATCGAAGACGGCCGTGCTGCCATGTGGAGTTATCAGGGCTACCAATCATTTCCCGAAATCAATATTGACGACTTAGATGTAGGTGTCATCCCCTTACCGGTCGGGCCAAACAGAACAGCTACGGTGGGAAGCGTAATCACCGGCTACGTCATCTCTTCTGGCACGGAACAGGAGCAGGTCTGCTGGGAATGGATCAAGTTCCTCAGCGAGCAGTCTTATCTAACCAACGTTGGCAATACGCTGCCTGCCCGGCGCAGCGTAGCCGAATCAGCAATGTATGCGCAGACAGCAGGTGCAGAATTGGCCGCGGCGAATCTGGCTGCTGTTACCGGGCAAACAGGTCTCTCCTTTAACATGCGCCTGAACAGGAAAGCTGGTTGGCTGGAAAACGGGGCTTTGTGGTGGCTTTCTTACGCATATGACCAAATTCTGTCAAACGGCGTCCCTGTCGAAGAAGCGTTGGCGGTAGTGCAGGCAAAGGCCGATGCCTACCGGGATTGCGTTATCGTCAGGGATGTTTTGGATAGCCTGAACGGGCAGCGTGACTGTCTGAGGCAAGTAGATGATACGATACCCGACTTTTTTGGGGACGGTGTGAGCGAAGAATAACAGGTTGTGCTGTGATGTACAATCGCTTTACAGAACTGACAGCCGGCCGCACCACCCTTCTCATCTCCCACCGCTTCAGCACGGTGCATATGGCAGACAAAATCGCCGTCCTGGAAGACGGCCGTATCACAGAATACGGTTCCCACGCCGAACTCATCTCGTTAGCGGGCATGTATGCTAAACTATACGCCATGCAAGCCGAAAAATACGCGATATGATGGCATCCGCTTTCTCACACTTTCCAAGGTATCTTCTCAATATTCAGGGGAGACCTGACAGGTTTGCTGCGATGACCGGCCAAAACAAGCTGCCTTTGCAAAACCTGTCAGGTCTTTACCGCGATTTATTGAGATGTTACTATAAAAGCATGAACTATTTTAAGAAAGCGACATTGAAACTTGTTTTCGTGGCATTTCTTGTAACCTTGGCGAGCCTGACTGGCTGTAAATATAAATTGGAAACGACGCCTCAACCACAAACAACGCCTCAAATACAGGAAGAAGCTGCAAATGTTGTCGCAGAGGAAGTAAGCAGACCGTCCCCGGAAGTTGTTACAATTTATTTTGCTTGTCCAGAACAAGACATAGATAGATTTACGAAATTAGCTGAAGCTTTCCATGATCAAAATCCATTTATCTCTGTGGAGGTCATTTCGCTTGAGGATGTGCGCGACGGCGCAACCAATCAGGACATTGATCATCTTGTTATGTCCCGAGTGGATACTGCTTATTACTGGCTTACTTACGAAGGAGCCATTGACGGATCGTTCCTTGATTTACGGCCGTTTATTGACGCAGACAAGAATTTTAACGAAGATGACTATTTCCCGGCTATGCTCACCACCTTTGAAAATCAAGGAAGCATTTGGGCGCTACCTTCCGATGCAAGGGTTCTCTATTTATTGTATGACCGCGACATATTTGATGCAGCCGGCGCTTCCTATCCTGAAACTGACTGGACACGAGAGGATTTTTTGACAGCAGCCATAAAAACCACAATGAATGAGGAAGCTGGATCCCAACCGCAATTTGGGTACTGGGATGACGGTTTTACACGCGGTGCGTTTATTCCCTTTTTCTATAACAGAAACCCTGACGAGAACACATCATTGACTGCAAGAACGATTGCAGAAGATGTTCGCTGGTACACAGATATGGCCTTGACTTATAATGTTATGTTTGCTCCGCCACCCACAGATCGAGGGTTTGAACAAGTAGATAAATTATTGCAAGAAGGTCGCATTGCTATGTGGGGAGGGGAATGGCTTGAATATGAACGTCTTAAAGGCGAACGAAATTTAGGCATATCACTTTATCCCACAAAGGAAGGCCCGCGCGCATTGGCTCATATGTATGGCTACGCGATCAGTTCCGGTTCCCAACACCCTCAAGAAAGTTGGCGGTGGCTTAAATTTCTTTCACACCAATCAATTTCCGACGGCCGTTCATTGCCACCCCGCCGTTCGGTAGCCGAAGCAACGGGTTATTGGGAACAATTCAAGCCGGAAGATGTGGACTTTGTACGATTTGCAGCAGAACACCTGGCAATTGTATCGTCAGTTAAACCAGGAGCGCAGCAATTACATACTGCTATTGATTCCATTTTAAGCGGCGCGTCCGTTGAAGATGCCTTGGCCGAAGCAGAAACCAGTCTTGCAGAGCGGGTAGCCATCCTTTCCGAAAGCAGTTCGTTCGTTGTTGATAGCCCCGACAGGCAAAGACCGATCACAATTCGCTTCGCCGCTTCACCGGAAAATATCACAATTTACCACACGTTAGCTGCGGAATTTCACGAATTACAGGGAGATATACAAGTTGATTTGCTTCCATCCAATCAGGCCAACCAATCTGATTGTTTTGCTGGTCAACGAGGCATTGATCCACTAAACCCACCTGATGATTTACTCAATCTGGAATCATTTCTGGCTGTGGACAGCGATCTTCATTTAGGCGACTTCCATCCTGCGCTTATAGAAAGTCTCCGCTCGCGCGGGGAATTATATGGTTTGCCGTTCCAGGCACAAGCCCGCGCTATTTTCTACAACCCCCAACTTTTCGAGGAGGCGGGCGTGTCGCTTCCTCATTCAGATTGGACATTGGATGATTTTTTATCTTTAGCCGTTGCTCTTACACGTGGGGAAGGGCAAAATAAACAATATGGTTTTTTACCGTTTAATGGGGATGTGAGCGATCTGCGAGTTTTCCTCTCATTGCAGGGCGTATCAACAACAGATCCTGCTGGACAACCTTACCTCAATTCTCCAGAAATGATCAGCGCCCTTCAATGGTATGCTAATTTAGCTTTACAGCATGGCGTTTCTCCTTTGTTCCCTACTGCTGATGACCCCGTAGCAGTCGAAACTCGCAATACGCTTGTAAAAGAGGGAAGGGTTGCTATGTGGAGTGACTTTACCGGTATAGATCGTACATATATCTGGCCAGAAGACATAACAATTGGTATTGCCCCGTTACCCATAGGCACAATAAAAGGGACAGACTTTCAAACAGAAGGGTTTTTCATTAATTCAAACACGCCACAAGCAGAAGCCTGTTGGAACTGGATAAATTTCTTATCTACTCAACCAGAGCTTGTTACTTCCATGCCGGCGCAACATTCTATATTGGAATCCACTGAATTTGCCACTCAGGTAGGGACAGGAGAGCTTGAAGCTTACCAGGCAATGCAAAGCTACGAGAATCTTTTGGCAGAGCCATATGTAGTAACCTATTATGATGAAATAGTTCAGGCATTGTATGAGGTATATGCTGGCAGTAGCCCTGATAGGGCGCTGCAAGAATCTCAAATACAGGCTGAACAATCAAAATGACGAGGTGATTTGACGATGAGTAAAGTTGAGACCTCACACAGAATCGACCCAGCAGTCTTTTTTATTCTGGCGATCATGATTTTACAAATGGTTTTGTTAGCCGGGCTGCTTTTTCGTACCAATCAAGTTTACGTCATTGTTGCTGGCGGAGGTTTTGCTGAAAATGCAAGGCAAAAAGATTTATCCGCAGATTACACAGATTTCCGCAGATTTTTCTTTAATCTGGGTAATCTGCGTCATCTGTGGATGATTTTCTCGTTCACTTGAGTCTACTGAAAAAAGCCGCGGATTGCGCGGATTTACATGATTTTCTCTCTGGTAAATATTGGCGATCTTTGCGTCCTTTGCGGTTTTTTCAGTAAAGTCACGAATTATAAAAAATTAGTGAAAATTCGTGGCAAAAATTGATTGTTCGGTAACGCAACCCCTTGAAATTCCAGGTTCATTGGGAACTCAGGGGGTGTACCCATATATGGGGATGAAGTAAAATAAAAGTCATTTCTAAAAAATGGGAGTAGCAAATGGCTTTATATCATCATCCTCAAGTAACGATCCCACTGGATATT
>JALUPA010000478.1 GCA_027054335.1 Ardenticatenaceae bacterium | reverse complement strand
CAGTTTCCGCAAGGGCTGGCGTGGGTGTAACTGTGGCCGGTAACCGGGGAACCCACAACCGGCGGCCAATACTCAACACAGTAGATTCCAGGCAGTTGATCGTCATCAATTCCTCTACCGTGCTGCCAGTAGCCAAAGCGATTTCAAACAAGGCATCACCCCGCACGATGACGTATTCTTCCCAATCTTCCGGGGGAATGCAGGCTGCTATGCGTGTGGCTGTCATATCAGGCGTATTACTGGCAGTGGGCGTAGCCGTGACCGTATGCGTAGGAGTCGGTGTCCGGGTCGGCGTGGCAGAAGGCAGCGCCAGCAAAACGGGAAGCCCGATGCTTTCAGCCATCAACCGGTTGTTCTCTTTGTTCCGCAAACGCACCTTAAGATTGTAGGGGCCGGTCTTGTCAGTAAGTTCCGCTATGCTTACCGTCAGGCTGTACCGCCCATCGCTTGACGGCTTCTCAACCGTGCCAAGTTGTATCTCGCCCTCTCTGTTTTGCAGGGAAATAACGAAGTGCTCACTGGGAAACAGGGAACGGCCCCAAAACCAGGCCAGAGTAATGGTATCGCCAAAAACAAATTGGTCTCCGGGCGGCAAGTTGATCATTTCAATAGGCGTATTCAGTAAGGGCGGTTCCGGTGTGGGTGTATCTGCCAGCGGGGGAACTACTGGAGCCACGGCCGTTTGGCTGGGGGTTTGCAACAGTTGACCTCTGGCAATAAATTGCTGGGCCCTGAATAATCCGGCCACAAAGATAAGGACAATTATCAGGGAAACGGCCGTATACACCCAACGCCCATAGACAGCCATAAATGGTTTGCGTTTCGGCCGGCTTTCGGCCGCAATGGCTTTATCTAAAGCCAACAAGAAAACGTCCAGGTCGGGTATACGCTCATTGGGATCGTGTGCTGTGGCTGCCTGCACTAAGGCATACGTTTCCGGGGTCAAATCAGTCCGGGCCTCTGCCAAAGGTACACCATCAATCAACAGCTTACTCGAACCATTATTGGAGGAATGCCAGGTATTCATGGGAATAATCGGCCGGGTACCGGCTAACATTTCATAGAGAATGATGCCGAGAGAGTAAATATTACTGGCAGGTGTGAGGGGTCTACCTTCCAACTGCTCCGGCGAAGCATAATCTACCACATTCGTAGGTCGGGAAATATCGGTGAAGTCAGCTGCCACTGGAATTTCCAGACCGACTATGACAGGCAGTCCTTCATGGGAAAGCACGATATTTTCCGGCCGTAACTCATTGTGTATCACCCCAGTCGCATGAACCACAGCCAGCGTTTCTGCCGTCTGGCGCATAAATTTCAGTGATTCTGGGGGCAAAAAGGGGTTTTCTTCTTTGATTCGCTGCTCCACCTCTAAATTTAGAGGTTTGCCGGGAATATATTCATACGCCACATAAGGCTGATTAGCCTCTGTCACGTCAAAACGAGTAATGGCGGCCACACCAGGATGATCAATAGAAGTCAGGGCATTGATTCTCTTTTGAAAGCGAGCCAGAAAATTGGATTCACCCGTAGCCGGCAAGCGCAGCAGGGTGAGGACGGCCAGGTTTTTCAGAGCGACGTTGTAGGCCAGGTATCGTTGATAAATGCGGGTGCTGTCCCGCTTAAACTCCCGTTTGATTTTGTAGTTTTCAATTTGTACACCGGGTAAAGCAACAACGCCTCTGGAAGTTGAGGTCTCTACCTGGGGTAATTCACCCAGGGCCTCTTCTACGGCCGTTTCCAAAGCAGCCAACATCTCCGCCACAGAAACAAATCTATCCTCCGGCTCTCTGGCCAGAGCGGTCAAAATCACATCTTCCAG
The DNA here is from genome assembly GCA_027054335.1 of Ardenticatenaceae bacterium. Taxonomy (GTDB): domain Bacteria; phylum Chloroflexota; class Anaerolineae; order Promineifilales; family Promineifilaceae; genus JAJRTP01. Next base: position 1,794 of record JALUPA010000478.1, on the reverse strand, counting down.
GCTCCAGGGAATATCCGGGTTGTATTCCTGGGGAGGGACGGGCGGTTCCGATGTTTTTCGCTTGATGGTGGTAATCCAGCTATCTGTATTATAGGGCAGATGGTTGGTCAGCATCCGATACAAAATGACGCCCATGGCGTAAATATCTACAGCAGCCGTTAAATTTTTCCCCTCAATCTGTTCCGGAGCCATATAATCCGGCGTACCGGGGCCAAAGCCGCTTTGAGTCTGCATACTCACGCCCACAATTTTTGCCAGGCCAAAATCACCCAAATAGGCATTTTCCCGCGTATCCAGCATGATATTGGCCGGTTTCATGTCCCGGTGAATAGTCCCTTGTTGGTGGGCAAATTGCAGGGCGTTAGCTACCTGGCGGAAAAATTGATAGGCCCTGGCAATGGAAATGGGAGCATCTTCCAGTTCGAGATATTCCTCAAAAGACAGGCCGTTAATGTATTGCATAACCATGTAATACAGACCGTCATCCGTTACGGAAAAATCATAAATCTGGACGATGTTGGGATGATGCAAAGAGGCAGCTGCCTGAGCTTCGTAGCGAAAGCGTTCAATGAAACCAGGCACTTGTGTGTGGAAGGGGTGCAATATCTTGACGGCAATATCACGGTCGAGGTCGGGATGCGTAGATTTATACACCTCGGCCATTGCTCCCCGGCCGAGGAGTCGCTCCAGCTTGTATCGGCCAACTTTGCGGCCAACATGGTAAGCAAAAGGATTCGTTTCGAGGGTGGTCATATCTCCCTACAACCCACTTCCACTACGCACAACTTCCGCACACACTTTCAGATTACATTATAAGGAAACAATGATAAAAACAACAGCACTTGGTTTAACTTTTTACAGTAAACCGGATAACATTAAGCTAAAATATCCCGCAAGGTCAGGGCACTACTGCGATAAGAGATGAAAATAGGAACGATTATTTCTATTCATTATACACGATAAATGGCACGGCAACCCACCCTTCGTTGCCTGATGGCGCTTTGACTTGCTGCCAATCCAGTTCGCCGTCCGATTCCAATCCGGGTAATAATTCCAGAATGGTACCGTCTAACAACCACTCCACCTGCTCGCCGTCGGTGCTGGGGACAGAACGCAGCCAGACGCCGACGCCGCTTTGGACAGTGGCGGTGGCGGGTTGAGGGGTATCAGTGGGCGGGGGTAGGGCCGTATCCGTAGGCGTCAGTAAAGGCGTAGGCGTAGGTGGCAGGGGCACGGCCGTCGCTGTGGCAATGGGTTCTATAATGGGTAATTCGTCCGCGGCTTTAGTCGGCAAGGGAGAGGGTACGGCCGTCGCCGGTGTGAGCGTAACAACAGGTGACGGCTCCGCTTCCACTGACGTACCCGGCTCATTCGACGCATCTGCCCGGAACGGATTCAGCCAGCCCATAACGCCCAGCATAATTAAGCCTACCAAAAACGCAGCACTGGCCCGAATGACATCCACCTGCATAGCCCGGCGCGCTTCCACTTGCCCCACGTTGTATGTAGCCTTAACTGATTGCCCTTTGTAGCGAAAAGCACGGATAGCAAAATAGACTGCGACAATAAATGCGCTCACTGCCAAAAAAGGAATGACAAAATTAACTACGGCCGTCATGGCGCCTCCTTCCACAACCAGAACTTTTTCTCCGTTTAATCCTCTGTCACCCTATTATACCATTATCGTAAAGGTTTTTGTTATTTTGTTCGGCTGGGAGCATCCCCAAAAGCAAATTCGTGTTTCCTGTGGGGATGTGTTGGGCGGTACGGCCGTATCTCCCCATCCCCTCACTC
>JALUPA010000477.1 GCA_027054335.1 Ardenticatenaceae bacterium | reverse complement strand
GTATCGGGATTATGAAGCAGGCGCACTGACAGTCAGCAATGGCAAGGCGCAGATTGTCCGGGAACTATTGGGGCAGCAGCACGGCCGCGCCCTGCTCATCGGCGACGGCCACAGCGATCTGCTGGCGGGGCAAGCCATTGATCTGTTTGTTGGTTTTGGCGGTGTAGTCACCCGGCAGCGCGTCCTGGCCGAAGCGCCCGCTTTCATCCATTCCCGCAGCATCGCCCCCATTTTGGCCCTGGCCGCCGGGCCGGCCGCCAGACGCCGCGTTATTGGCACAGAACATGAAACTGTCTTTCAAAAAGCATTTTCAACTATTGCCCAAGGAGCAATCACTTTTCAAAATGAACGACTCAAAACAAAATTCAACCAGGCGTGCAACGCCGCATATCAAACTGTTCATACCGGGACCAACGGAAGTACGGCCTGAAATTCTGGACGCCCAGGGCCACTGGATGATTGGGCACCGGATGCCGGAGTGCGCTGAACTAATCGGCCGCATCCAGCCTAAATTACAACAAGTTTTCTACACCAACCGGCGTGTCCTCATTGCCGCTTCTACCGGTACCGGCTTTATGGAAGCGTCCGTCCGTAACACCGTCAACAGCAAAGTGCTGAACTGCGTTAACGGCGCATTCAGCCAGCGAATGCGGGAAATTACCGAAGCCAACGGCAAAGCCAATGAAGTCCTGGAAGTGGCCTGGGGCCAGCCCATCCTGCCGGCCCAGGTGGCCGAGCGGCTGGCGGACGGCAGCTTTGACGCTGTGACTGTGGCGCACAATGAAACCAGCACCGGCGTCACCAGCCCTATCCGCGAAATAGTAGAAGCCGTGCGCCAGCTGCCCAATGGGGACGAGATCATCGTCATTGTGGATGCGGTCAGCAGCATGGCCGGGATCAAGGTGGAATTTGACGCCTGGGACATTGACGTGCTGCTCACGTCCAGCCAAAAAGCCTTTGCCCTGCCGCCGGGCCTGGCCTTCTGCGCCGTCTCGGCACGGGCTATGAATAAAGCAGCCACCGTACCCAATCGGGGTTACTATTTTGATTTCCTGCTTCTGGACAAATATCTGGCCAAGAATCAGACGCCAGCCACCACCCCCATCTCCCTGCTCTATGCCCTGGATTTACAACTGGATGATATGCTGGCAGAAGGGCTGGACAACCGCTTTGCCCGGCATTTGGCTATGCGGGATCGCACGCATAAATGGGCGCTGGCTAAAGGGTTCAAGCTGTTTGCCGACCCGGTTACTTACGCCTCCCCCACCGTGACCAGTATTCACAATAATCTGGAGATTGATATTCCGGCGCTTAATGCTTTTTTGCATGAACGAGATATGATTATTTCTAATGGGTATGGAGCCAAATTGAAGAATGTGTCGTTCCGTATTGCCCACATGGGCGATCTGCAAATGAGTGATATGGAAGAATTGTTCGCCGCTATTGACCAATATATGGCAAAATAGGGGCGTGTTGCGTATTTCGTATTGCGTAACTGGCACAAAATATGCAATACGAAATACGTAATATAAAAGGGGAGGGAAAAATGACCACAGACGATATTCAGGAAGAAACGGCCGTACAACCCGTAGAAGCCGTAGACGACGAGATGCTGGAAGCGTTTACCCGCCTGCTGGTCGGCGCATTGGTCGAAGGCTCGGAGCAGTTTCGGGAACGGCTTAAAACCTGGGATGAAGCTACGGCCGTATCCCCCGACACTCGCGAAACCACCGGCAGCTCCCCGGCAGAACAACTGCGCCACACCCTCATCGGGATGCTTTTTCATGCGGAAGCGCATCTGAAAACGCGCCAGATTCCCCTATTCAAACGGGCCGCCGGTCTGGCTTTCCATTCCCTGAACCGGTTAGCCGCACCGGTTGCCAATAGCCGCGTTTCCCGGTCGGTGAACGGCCGTATGGATAAATGGGCTGCCCGCGGTGAAACCTTTGTGGATAAATGGATGGCTACAGGGCGAGTGGAAGAGGCGCACGGCCGTAAACTGGCCTTGACAGCCACCCAGGAAAGTATTGACGAATTTCTCAATTATCTGGCAGAAAACGAAGAACTCCAGGACCTCATCACCGAACAAAGCGTGAGTCTGGCCGCAGAATCCATGAACAGCGTGCGCGAACGCACCGTCACCAGCGACGCCATTGCCGAACGATTCGTGCGCAGATTGTTACGGCGGCCCATGCGCACAACATTGGCGCCCGTGGCCATAACCGGCGAAGAACAAGATGAGCAATGAGTAAACCGCTGAAACCAACCCGTCCCCTCATAGACAAATCCCTTAAAGGGTATTATGCCGGCTTTGTCAGCCGCCTGCTGGCATTTGTCATTGACGTTGTTATGGTAACGCTCATTGTTTTAATTTTTAATTCGGCCGTAGCCATTGTACTGGGGTTCTTCAATATTGACGTAGCCGCACTGGTACAATCTGACAACAGCTTCACCACAATAGCTGCTCTTATTTTCGTTTTCGGCAATATGCTTGTTGTCATGTCCGTATGGGTGTTTTATTTCATAGTTGCCTGGACTTTGGTGGGGCAAACAATAGGCAAGCGCATCCTGGGGCTGCGCGTTGTCTCTGTGGACGGCAACCTGATCACCTTCAAGCAAGCGGTTTTCCGTTATGCCGGTTACTGGTTGTCCGCCATGCCTCTTTTTCTGGGGTTTCTTTGGGTTTTGGTAGATGATGAGCGGCGCAGTTGGCATGATAAAATAGCCCGTACCTGTGTCATTTATTCCTGGGACGCGCGGCGCGGCCCCTGGTTGCAACAAAAAATACTGGAAGCGCAAGCCATTGAGGTGGGGCACAAAAAAGCAGAGGCGCGCCAGATAGCCCGGCGCAAAACCGATCAAGCCGCAGATGGCTCTACCGGCAGCCGGACGAAAAAACGGCTGCCCGGATAAGTTTCCTCGTCATACCCGCTGCTTTCTGCCCAGATACGGCCGTCATGCCCCTGCACAATCCCCTTGGCAATCGCCAAGCCCAACCCCGGGCCACCCCCCTTGAACGTTGACGTGCCTGACGAGTGGAAATTCACCTGACCTGTCTGGTAAAACTTCTCGAAAATCAATTCCAAATGCTTGGGTTCAATGCCAATACCATTGTCTTCCACCATGATTTCTACATGGGCCGGCGACGCCTTCGACGCTTCCCGAAACTGCCCCACAATACGAATCTGCCCTCCATCAGGTGTATACTTAATGGCGTTGCCAATGAGATGGTAAAACAATTTGGGCAGCAAAACCTTGTCAGCCTGTATCTGAGGCAACGTATCTATGCCGATACGAACCAAGCTTAGGTTCCGCTTCTGCAGGGCTGGTGTGACCTTGATGTATACCTCGTCCATCACATCCCGCATGACAAGAGGTTCCCGATAAGGCCGGAGAAAATCATGGTCAATACGGGTTACGTCGAAAATATCGTTCATCGTGCGCAGCATCCGCTGGGTCCCGGTAAGAATATTGTCCACCAAAAATTGGGCTTCTTCGTCATTAGCTACGGCCGTATTATCCTCCAACAGTTGCGTGTAGCCGTCAATGACTGCCAAAGGGGTACGCAGTTCATGCGACATGATACTGATGAAATCGGATTTAGCTTTATCCAGCCGGGATAAATGGCGGTAAGCTGTTTCCAGTTCAGCGGTACGCTGCGCCACCAGGCGCTCCAGATTTTCTGTCAATTCACGCAGTTGGAGATGAGTGCGAATGCGGGCCAAAACTTCTCTTTGCTGCAAAGGTTTGGTCACGTAATCCACGGCCCCAGCCTCAAACCCTTCAACTTTACTCTCGGTCTCGCTTAGGGCTGTCATAAAGATGACGGGAATTGCCTGGGTGGTTTCATCTGCCTTCAGAAAACGACAGGTTTCAAAACCGTCAATATCCGGCATCATGACGTCCAACAAAATAAGATCGGGCTGAGCGTACTGCGCTTTTTCTATACCGCTACGGCCGTCTCTGGCCACCAACACCATGTACTCAAACGCTTCCAGATAATCCGCCAGAATTCGTAGATTGATGGGGTTATCATCCACAATCAAAATCTTTTTTTTCATTTCTGTCGCCAGGCGCTTTTCCACATCCATTTAATGACCCACTTTTTCCAGTATTGGTGCAAATATGTGAAGAAAACTTCACCTAAAAATTTTCCCGGGGAAACAGATTGTGCCACAAGAGAGCTGAATTATCTAGCGTACTTGCGTCTTATTTTCCCGCCGGTTGACCCGCCCTGAGTAGTGTCTATAATTCCAGCTTGTTTAGAGTGATAAAGTTGCAAGGTTGCAAAGCGGCAAAGTTGCAGAGTCGCAAAGTATTTGTAACTATACAGAACACAGAGATTTTCAGAGAAGACACGGAGGGCGCAGAGAGAACGCAAAGATTTTTTCTCTGTTATCTCTCTGTGTTCTCTGGGCCGCCTCTGTGTACTCTGTGTCCATCTGAAGAGTTACAACTGTTTTGTTTGGCTGTCTGCCCCTGGGCGCCTTTGCCCCTTGCCCCAAAAGGAAACCCATGTTCAAAATTTTGATTTCAGACAAATTAGGACAGGCCGGATTGGATCGGTTGGAAGAGGCAACTGATGCCGCCTATGATATGAAAACGGGCTTGAGTAAAGATGAGCTAATCGCCATCATCCCCGACTATGACGCCCTGATTATCCGCAGCGGCACTAAGGTGGATGCAGATGTGCTGGCAGCGGGCGTCAATTTGAAGGTAGTAGGGCGGGCCGGGATTGGCGTAGACAATATTGATATTCAGGCCGCCACCAAGCGGGGCATCATTGTGATGAATACGCCAACGGCCAACAGCGTGGCCACGGCCGAACAAACAATGACCTTGATGCTGACAGTCAGCCGCAATACAGCCCAGGCTTACGCCTCCATGCTGGCCGGGGAATGGAATCGTTCCCAGTACACCGGGGTAGAACTCTACCAAAAAACGCTGGGCGTCATTGGCTTGGGCCGAATCGGTCGTTTGGTAACAGCGCGGGCGCAAGCCTTTGGCATGAACGTGATCGCTTATGATCCCTACGTCTCGGAAGAAGTGGGCCGGGAGTTGGACGTGATACTGGTGGATTTGGATGATTTACTGGCGCAATCAGATTACATCACTTTGCACACCGCCCTGGTACCCGAAACTGAAAATATTATTAACGCGGAAACCATCAGCCAGATGAAAGACGGCGTTATCGTTTTGAATGTGGCCCGCGGCAAAATGATTGATGAACAGGCGCTGGCTGATGCGCTGCAAAGGGGCAAGGTAAAGGCAGCCGGGATTGACGTCTATCGGCAGGAGCCGCCAGCAGACAACCCGTTGATTGGGCTGCCCCACGTGGTCCATACGCCGCACCTGGGCGCCAGCACGATAGAAGCGCAGCGGGCGGTAGCCACGCAAATTGTGGATCAGGTACTGGATGCTTTGCGCGGTACGGATTTTCGCCATGCTCTGAATATGCCATTTCAGGCAGGACCGGGCTTTACAGCGATACGGCCGTACATGACTCTGGCCGAAAAACTGGGACAACTACACGCGCAACTGGCTGACGGCCGTATCCAGCAGGTAGAAATCGAAATCCAGGGTGATGACGTAGACGACCTGGTCAAACCCATCGCGGCCGGCGTCCTTAAAGGCATCTTGAAAGAGACGACAGACGCCCCCGTCAACACCATCAATGCCCCCGTTCTGGCTGAAGAAATGGGTATTGCCACCTCTCAAATTAAAGGGATTAGCTCCATTGATTATCACAACCTCATCATTTGCCGGGTGCAGTGGGACGGCGGCTCCCGGCTGCTGGCCGGCGTCCTCATCGGCGGCAGCGAACCACGCCTGGTGCAGGTGAACGATTACCGGCTGGAAGCCCGTCCTGAAGGCTGTATTCTGATGATGCAAAATAAGGACGTACCCGGTGTGATCGGTCAGGTGGGTACCATTTTATCTGCCTATAACGTAAACATTGGCGAATGGCGCATGGGCCGGGACAAACCGGGCGGTGAAGCGCTCTCCTTCCTCAATCTGGACAGCCATCCGCCGCAAGAAGTGGTGAACGCGCTGGAAAAAATCACGGCCGTTACCCAGGTCAAGCTCGTCTCATTATAAACTAACTGATTTCCCCGGGAACTACAGAATTTTCCGGGGAAACCAGACCCAAATTTGCTGAAAGGTATACCGTAATACAAAATTGGTACAATGCTTTTGCAAGAACTGCGGCATTTTAGCCTGCTCAGAAGTTGGAAACGAAGGCTATCACGTTTATACTCTTACAGAAGCGATTGAGGCATTCGTATGGCAACGGGAGATAAAGCAAATGCTGCCTTACCAGAGATCAACAACTTTACCCTCTCCAAAATTCTGGTCCAGCAGCCAACCTATACTGTCTATCAGGGTCTACAAAAAAAGGACCAGACACCAACTTTTCTTTTTGTTCTGAGCCAAACCCGCGCAGAAAATCCTGCATTGACCACACAATTTACCGAACGAGCGCAAATTGTAGCCAAATTGGATAACCCCTATTTGGCGGCTGTTTTGGAATCGGGGGTGACTGAAGATGATAAGGCATTTACGGCCGTAGCCCGCGTAGAAGGCCCCCTTCTGGCAGACTCATTAGCCCAACGCCCGTCTGAAGAGCAAGCCCTGTCTCCCCTTACTGCTCTGTCCCTGATGCAGTCCGTTGCTGAAGCCATGTGGACAGCCGAGCAAGCCGGTCTGACCCATCACAATCTCACTCCGGCAAGTATCATCCTGCCCCAGGCAGATACCGGCATTATCTACGATCTGGTAGTACCGACGGCAGCCAACCCTGACTATGCGCAAAATTACCCGGAACAAATGCTCACTTACCAATCTCCCGAACAACTAGCTGGGCAGCCACCAACCATTCCCAGCAACATTTACGCTTTCGGGATTATATTGTATGAACTGCTGGCCGGACATCGCCCGGAACTACCCACATCGGAATGGGATATTTTTGAACACAAGGGTATCCCGCGGGAAATCCCTCTGGAAGAAGCGCGGCCGGGGCTTATGCCGGCCACTTACGAACTGGTGAAAAATTGCATCTGGCAGAAGGAATGGAGCCGTTATCAATCGTTTAGTGAAGTATTAGCCGCATTGGAGACAGCACTGGCTGCCGAGCGTGAGGGGCCGCCCCCGTCGGCCCTCATCCCGCTGGATCGGCGTATCTGGCTAATTGGGGGAGCGATTCTTCTCATTTTGCTGCTGCTGATTAGCGGCTTTTTTGTGGTGCGCAGCCTATCAGGTGGCGATGATGATAATGCTGAACTTTTCGTCCCGCCAAATACGGCCGTACCCTCTCCCACCGAACCGCCACCCACCGCCACCAATTCTGACACAACCAAAAATCAACCGGGGGACCCGGCGCCGGCCGAAGTCATACCGGTAGAAAACGTCGCTACAGAAACGGCAACTGCCACAGCCACGCCCACCATCACGCCATCTCCCACAGCCACCGAGACGCCAACAGCTACCAGCACGCCCGCAGAAACAGCAACGGTTACAGAAACAGCCCCACCTGTAGAGACAGCCTGCGAACCGTCACCTCCATCCGGCTGGGTACAATACGCCGTTCAGGAAGGCGACTATTTATATAATCTGGCTGTCGCCACCGGTAGAACCGTAGAACGAATTCAGGAAGTTAACTGCCTGACAGGGAATATTTTACGTCTCAACCAAAAAATATGGCTGCCCCGCCTGCCGGGCCCCACAGTCACCCCACCCCCTGCATCTTCAGACACATCGGGATCGTCAGCCACAACGCCCAACCAGCCGCCTACCCAACCACCAGGCCCCACAAGCGAACCACCAACTAGAACACCACCTCCACCATAACCCTCGTTATATTCCGCCCAGTCACAAACTAACATTATCTGTTCCGGCTGAGTCGCCAAATACCGCCTGTATTGGGTATACTTGTAAGCCAAGATGCAATCTTTCTTGATTACTATCGGGGCAAGATGATGCAAAGCTAAGTCACCTTGCTGTTAGGGAAGAAATCTTCGTTGGCTATAAAAAACCAAAAAGGAATTGACACTGTAGTGACAGTAAGTCTTGTGGGGATACGGCCGTTTCCCCTCTCACTGCTATCATTCCTGTCTCTCTTCACAATGGGGCTTCTCTTTCTCATTCAGGCCCCACCCGTTCCCGCCGTCTCTCTGCTTGATGGCAACTTTGAAGAAATTCCTACTCCCTGGACAGAAACCACCAACACTGACTGCCCCATCTGGATTGGCAACTGGCAGCCTGCCGGCGGGCCGTCTCCCCAGGATGGCGACCGCTATTTCTGGAGCGGCGGCGCCTGTATTACACCGCCTGACGTCCGCCAGATCAACAGCAACAGCGCCGCCCAAACCATTACCCTGCCGGGCGACGCCGCTACACTTTCCTTTTGGTATTATGCCTATAAAAAAGAAGAAAGCATGACTGGAAATCAGGATCGGGCCTATGTGCAGCTAGACAGCCAAACAATTTGGTCTTTTGACATGGAAGTTGCCAGGAATACAGAAGAATGGGTTCAGGTTGAGGTGAATATACGGCCGTATGCCGGCAGAACCATCCAGCTAAAATTTGGGGCCACCCAAGATGATGATGATGATTTTGGCAACGTCTTCTTCGACAATGTACAGGTCCTGTCCAGGTCAACAAATATTCTTTACCTGCCTCTCATCAGACACGACGTCACTGGTTGGGACAGTGACGGCGAACCCAACAACACCTGCCAGGAAGCTTTTCCTATATCCCCCAACCAACCCTACCAATTTCTGGCCCAGGATGTAGATGATTGGTATATTTTTCAAACAAGCACCCCCGGTGACATCACTATTGAGCTAACTGACTTCGCCCCGGTTGCCGGGCAAATTGTACTTTGGGCCGGCGTCTGCCAATCAGCTTCATTTCTGGGCCACAACGGTGACTTCTCCACTACAAAAATAATCCAGGTTAATAACCAACCGGCCGGAGACTACATTATTCGGGTGATCAATGATGGGGCAACCAACAATCCTGACCCATATTCACTCATCATACACACACGTTAAATCAATTGTAAGCTTTCTTGAAACCTTACGTCAGTATCATTATTTTATACACTATGTATGGTGGGGGAGTGTGCATGGATATCATCGTTGACCTCTTAAGGGCGGATAACGTACACACTATCCAAAAACATTACAGCCAGCTTTGCAACCACCACAACAGGAACATTGATACATACTTACTCATGCTGCTAATGATTTTTCAATTCGCTGGCAGTGAAATTGGGTCAATTTATTTAATAAAATGAGCAACCCACAACGCACCTTTCCGGCTGAATCAACCCCGTCAACTGATCATTTCGTGGATCAGTACCGATTGGATGCCCATATCTTACAAACGAAAGTGACTGATCTTTATCAAGCATTGGATGTTGATGAAAACATGACGGTAATGGTTGAAATTCTTCTGCCTTCAACTACCAAACAATACCGGGCACAATTTCTGGCAAAGATGCGCCAAACCGCCCGGCTAAAGCATCCCCATATTGCCGAGATTTATCAAGTGGGCCTGACATCTCAGGCACGGCCGTATGTAGCCCACGAATTTGTAGAAGGCTATACATTGCAAGAACGGATGATCCAATTGGTGCAACATGGCGTACCGACAAACAGCCTGTACGCCCTTAAGCTGGTCAGCCAGTTAGCTGACGCTTTGGCTGCTGCTGAAAAAGAGGGTATCTTTCACCATCACCTCAGCCCGGATAATATCCTCCTAAAACACGATGGTACCGTGATGCTGATGGATTTGGGTTATCCTGAAACGCCGCCCGCCATCCGGTACAATGGGCATTCTCCAGATTCGGAGACAACGGCCGTTTATCTTTCACCGGAACAATGCCAAGGCAAACCGATAGACGGCCGTAGCCATGTCTATTCACTTGGCGTAATTCTTTACGAACTACTAACAGGATCGCTGCTCCTTTCTTCCAGTTCACTCTGGCACAGTATGCGCCGGAAAACGACGCCTCTGGAAACTGCCCGCCCTGATCTGGCTCCCCAAATATATACGCTGGTAAATCGTTGTCTGCACAAAGAAGCGTGGCGACGTTATACCAATCTGACAGAGTTAACCATTGCCCTTGATGAAACAGTTCAAGCCCAAAAGGTATACGTGCAAACGGATGGGCCTGCAATAGCCGCCCCTCCCATCCATACAGACCGCTCCTGGAAATACCTGTTGTTGCCCATTGCCATCCTCTTGCTCATCATTGGCCTGGGATTTACGGCCGTGTTGGTACGCAACAACATCACCCAACCCGACAACACAAATGTAGCCGCCATAATCACAGAACAAACTACAAAGACCCCCAGTCCTCAGCCTGCCCGCACCAGAGAAGCCCTCAATACGGCCGTAGCCCCCACCCTGACAAACAGTATAAAAATTCTGGAACCATCGGAAAAAGCAAAATACAATATCGGGGCTACCATTGTTTTTAGCTGGACCACTACAACACAGCTATCATCAGGCCAACAATATTCCGTCTATATCACCGACGAAGCAGGCAATGAAATTCCGTTAGGCAGCATTTCAGAAACGGATGAAGATGGCATTTACAAAATACAAACCACAATGGTTTTTGCCGACGAGCCAGGCATATACGATTGGTACGTAATCCTGGAAAACAGCCAAACAAAAGAGCGTATCACTGAAAGTCAGATCAGCAGTATTACCCTGGTAGAGCCGACCACGCCAACCACCACCCCGTCAGCCACCGCCACGGCAACCTTCACACCCCGCCCCACCAACACAGCTACAGCTACCCCTATTCCACCGTCGCCCACCCCCAGACCACCAACAGCCACACCGATTCCACCTTTACCCACACCTATCCTG
>JALUPA010000476.1 GCA_027054335.1 Ardenticatenaceae bacterium | reverse complement strand
GGTAATAGGCCGGGCCAACTTCCATCAGGTTCAGCGAAGCCAGCAAGGCGGGCACAAAAGTCAACGCGCCGGAAAGCAGAGCGTATGTGGCGATGATTGCCGCCACTACCAGACCATAGGTAAATAGTGGCAGCGAACCCTCATACGTTTTTTCCTTTTTGGCCGTCACAACTGTGGCAAAGAAAACGAAGATGGCCACCAGAGCGCCTACGGCAAACAGGATAATACCCAGATAAAAGAGGGGGTCTGCCTTGAGTGGCGCATAAGCAGTGAACAAGACGTCAGCTTTCCCTGCCAGAACAATGCCGTTTATCATTAGCGTGCCCAAGAGCATTAAGGCAAATGCAAACCAGGCTACTTTGGGAAAAACCAAACGGGCGTTTAGCACCACCGTGCTGCCAAAATAAAGCCCGGCAATTTCAAAAAACACGATCCAGACAACGAGCATGTCCAGGCCGTGTGCCGTTAATAGACGGTAGAACCAGTCGGCCGGTAAAAGATGTACAGCCTGCCAGCGGGTGAGCGCCAGCAGCAAAGCAAAAAGGCCGCCAATGGCCAGGAATACAATTGCCGTTACCGCGTTGGCTTTAATCAGCTTTTCGGCCGTTAAATCCACCTTCAGGGCGGTAACGGGACAGGTGCGAAATTCGGTTTGAGCAGGGGCTGGAATTGCAGCCATTTTATGTTCCTCCTTTTTCTACTCCACAAGCATTGTGCCGAGCATGGTGTGATGCCCAATCAGGCAGTATTCATTACATACAATTCCAAACTCGCCGCTGGTTGTAGGGGTGATGGTAGCTACGTAATCGTATCCTGGCAATACCTGTAAATTCAGATTGACAGGCTGCAGGGAAAAACCATGCTGCACGTCCAGCGAAGAGACGTGTAGATTGTACGTCGCTCCTTCTTCCAGTTTCAGAATGGGATACCACTGCCACTGCCGTCCTAACAAGTAAATATCACTGCCCGGAGGAGCGGCGACAACAGGTACGCCGTTGATTTCGTCCACCTTGTATTTTTCCACAAAGGCGTCTACTGTAGCTTTATACTGCTCCGGCGTTGTGGTATAGGTCACGGTGGGAACGTTCTGATTTCCCTTGGCAAACCATATGAGCATCATGGCGGTTAAGACGAGACACCAAACAAAGGCTACAATGAGCCAGGTTTTTTCGTGACGGTGCAGGGGTTTCCACCAAATTTGTTCGGGAGCAAGCATCGTAACCTCCTTATGGGGCGGGTGGCAAGTTGGCAATTTCAAACAATCCCCAACCTGTGTACAATATGCCGGTAATCAAAAGGGACACAATGAACCAGAAAAAGATTCGATCAAACCAAACCTGTCCGGCCGGTACTTCCCTGTTTTCAGACTTCTCTTCGTTTCCCATAAGTTTTCAACCTCCTCTTCGTCTGGTAACGCCGGTTACCTAATGGCGCCACACGCAGCTAATAAAAAAACGAGTTTGCCGAAGAGTTGCTAATTACACGAAATGACACAAACTTTTTCTGAAAATCTGTGTCATCATTTGACTGCGTTATGAGCAACGCAGTTTACGGTTTCTTCAGCAGGCTCGATTGATTGGCGCGGAATAATTCCGACAGCCATATTTATTATAGGAAGATGAGAAAAGAAGTTCTTTGCATAATTGCAAAGATGGAGAACAAGTAACTGAATAACCGGGTAAAGAAACAGTTACTCATTTACACGGGACGTTGGGGAATTTGCAGTATTTGACGGGCTTCGGTTACGGAGGCTACGGTACCGCCAGCCAATTGTATCAATGCGGCGGCTTTCTCGACCAACGCCCCGTTGGAAGGAGCCAGATCGCCGTTGGGAAAGTACAAATTGTCTTCCAGCCCAACCCGCACATTACCGCCCATGGAAACGGCTGCCGCCACCAACGGCCACTGGTGACGGCTAATACCGATTACCTGCCAATGGGATTCCAGCGGCAGTTGGTCTACCTGATGCACCAGATTTTTTGTGCTGGCGGGAATGCCGCCCAACACGCCCATAATCAGACTAAACTGGTAAGGCGGCCGTAAAATGCCCAGATCAATCAAGGGCTGGGCATTGTTGATGTGGCCGGTGTCGAAGCATTCCATTTCCGGCCGTGTGCCCGCTTCATTCATCGCTTCCAGGTAGTATTGAATGTCGGCAAACGGGTTGGCGAAGATGTGGTCATGGTAGAAGGTTTTGTGTTTGCGGGAGTAGATGGCGTAATTCATGGAACCCATGTTCAGGGCGGCCATATCCGGCTGGAGGGCGCGGACGTGGTGGATGCGCGTTTCCCGGTCAATGCCGATGGCCCCGGTGGAGTAGTTGATGATGACGTCGGGGCAGCGTTTTTTCACTTCTGCGTCAATACGGCCGTAAGTTTCCACGTCATAGGCCGGCATTCCGTTGTCCTGCCGGGCGTGAATGTGAACGATACTGGCTCCCGCTTCCACGCTGCGCCGGGCTTCTTCAGCTATCTCTTTGGGCGTATAGGGGATGGCGGGGGATTGCTGCCGGGTGGTAAGTACGCCGGTTAATGCGGCCGTGATGATGGTTTTTGACATGGTTTTTTACCTCACCACGGATAAACACGGATTGAAAGGATACTCACAGATTTTTCCGACTTTCGGTGTTTATCTGCATCATCTGTGAAAATCCGTGGTTTAACTACCCCCAATCTCTTTCATCCACCATACCGGGGGCGTCATCGTCCAGGCTGCCGGGGGGCAAAAATTCTACGTGGTCTACCCGCACGCGACAGACGCCGCGGATGGCTTCTTTGAGTTGGTCGGACACGGCCGTAACCGCCACCCCTTCCTCCACTTCCGCCCGCACCAGGAAATAATCCTTATTCCCCGGCTGTGTCACCACGCCCTGCACCTTGAGAACGCCGGGAACCTGCCGGGCGGCAAAACCAAGCTGGTTAGGATGCACAAACATGCCCCGCACCTTCACCGCATCCCCGGAACGGCCGACCAGGATAATGCTTCGTTCTGCCTGTGTGCTTTGCCCCGGATTCGGGTCAACATTCACGGCCATATCCCCCGTGCCGATGCGGATGAGGGGGTATACCTTGCTGAAATGGGTTACCACAATTTCGCCCGGCGCGCCTGCTTCCACCGACTGCCCTGTATGCGAATCCAACACTTCCACAATCGGTTCTGAAAATAGCTGGAAAGGCATCCCTGCCAGATTCAGGGCCAGAATGCCGAAATCGGCCGTAGCGTAAGCATTGCCAATCTTGACGCCAAACGCTTCAATGGCTGCCCGCATCGGCGGGAAAAGCGGTTCGGCGGAGACGATAGCGTGATCGATCTTCAGCGCTACCCCCTCATCCCGCGCCTTTTCCAGGAGGCGGAGTAAAAAGCTGGGCGTGCCGGCGTACCCTGTGGCTTGCAGGTAATGGGCCATTTGCAGTTGTAGATCGCTGCTGCCTGTGCCGCCGGGCACCACCGTGCAGCCCAGCCGGGTGAGCGCCCCGTCAAAAAGAAAGCCGGCCGGAACCAAATGGTAGGAAAAGCTGTTGAGAACCACGTCGCCGGGGCGGAAACCGCTCAGTTTTAACGCTTCTATGGCTACGTCCCACGCTTCTTCGTCTGGGGCGGGCGCCGGTTCGTAGAGGGGGCCGGGGGAGAAG
>JALUPA010000475.1 GCA_027054335.1 Ardenticatenaceae bacterium | reverse complement strand
TTGCTGCCGGACAGGTGCGTTTGTACGAAACGGCCGTATCCGGTGAAGAACAAACCTTATTCATCCTGCGCCCCCGGCAATACTTTGACGTGCTTGCCCTGGTAGATGAAGAACCGCATCCGGTTACGGCCGTCGCCGTAACCGATCTGCGCCTCTACGTGACCAGCCGGGATACCATGCTTACCTTGCTGCATACCTACCCCGCCGTGGCCGATGCCTTGCTGCCCCACCTGAGCCGCATGTCCCGCCAATTGGCCCGCCTGGTCAGCGATCTTTCCTTTGGCACGGTAGCCAACCGTCTGGCCCGCTTCATTTTGCTTTATGCTGCCGAAGAAGGTGTGCGCACCCCGCAGGGCATCCGCTTGAATTGGGGCTTGAGCCACCGGGAGATGGCCCAATTTGTGGGTACGGCTCGTGAAGTCATCACCCGCACCTTACACAAATTTGAGGCAGAAGGCATCCTGGACGGCCGTCACGGCCAACTCATCATCAAAGACATGGATCGCCTGAAGCAAGAAACCCTCCCCCGGTGACTTGAGTCACTGCAATTCATTCCCACCCTCCCTAAAATAGAATAGTAAAGGCACAGCAGCCCAACTGGTGGCTGCTGTGGGGATAAATCGGAGGTTGACATGAGTGATAGTTTTTGGAATCAACACTTGGCAGATTCGTTTGAGGAAGTTTACCTGGACCCTTATGGGGACATGACCATTCCGCAGGAACACCGGCAAGCAGCTTATCAATTTGGCTGGGATCACGCGCTGGCCGATGAATATCCTGGCGAAACCTGGGAAGATGTGGAACTGGATATGGAAAGAGGTTGGCGTGAAAGCCACCCGCATCAGGGGGAATGGGCCAAAATGAAAGCATTTGTGCGCCACGCCTGGGAGAAGGCCAAAGCTAATTGGCGTGGTTTGGCCGATGAATCCCGTCAGGCAAAGGAAACGAAAGATCAGACAGATTCTTAGCAGAGTAAGGAGGTTGTGATGTTTTCGCAAATATTAGTGCCTGTAGATGGCTCTGACGATGGCTGGGTGGCTTTAGCTCAGGCAGTGGCCCTGGCCCGCGAAGAAAATAGCGTTATCCAGGGGCTTTATGTGGGGGACGTGCGCCTGATCGAAGCGCCTTATTGGGTGGCTCCGGCCGATATGGCGGCCTCGGTGGTTGACGCCGCTACGATGGATACGGCCGTAAAACTAAGCCAGCAGATCGCCGCAGAAGGCCAAGCCGCACTCAATCAATTGACAGAGACTTGTGAGGAAGCGGGCGTAACCTGCCAGACCCATTATGCGGAGGGCGTCGTCAGCCAGGTCATTCTGGAATATGCCCGGCAAAGCGATTTGGTGGTGATGGGGCGGCAGGGCCGCAGTGTGCCCTGGATTGGCCCGCTGCTCGGCTCCACTTTTGAAGCCGTTGTCCGGCATTCGCCTGTGCCGGTGCTGGCCTGCCAGTCAGAGATTCGCCCCATGCAGCGCATTCTGGTGGCGTATGATGGCAGTGAGCGGGCTAAACAAGCGTTGGCTGTGGCCGCCCATCTGGTGCAGGAACGAGCAGATCGCTCGCTGGTGCTGTTGGTTGTGGCAGATGACAACCGCCATGAATGGGAAACCATTCACCGGCAAGGGGAGCGTCAGTTGCAGCAGGCTGGCGTACCGGCAAAGGTGGTTTTCTATCTGGGTCAGGCGGCGCAGGAGATTTTGCGGGTGGCCCGTGAGGAAGCGTGCGATCTGATAGTGATGGGGGCTTATGGACACGGCCGTATTCTGGAATGGGTTCTGGGGAGTACTGTAGAGGAAGTCATGCGCGGCGCAACGTGCCCGGTTCTTATTTGCCACAAAAAGAATTCGGCCCAATAAGAGTATAAAAAAGGCCGCTCTTTGACGAGCGGCCTTTTTTACGACGTAATTGCCGGTTTATTTGTCTTTGACCACTTTACCCTCAATGGTCTTCTGACCACTTTTCTGGGCTTTGATTTCGATCCGGCGCGGTTTGACCTCTTCGGCCTTCGGTACCGTCAGGGTCAGGACGCCATCCTCATAAGTAGCTTCCACCTTATCGGCCACCACCGCTACCGGCAGCGTCACACTGCGAGCAAAGCTGCCCACGCGACGTTCCCGAATCTGATATTGTTCTTCTTCAATCTCTTTGTCTTCTTCAAATTCACCTTTGATGGTCAAAACGTTGTCGCTCAGGGTGATGTCCAGATTTTCCGGGTTGATGCCGGGCACAGAAGCCTTGACGATGTAGGCGTCATCATTTTCCGCTACGTCCAGGGGCAGCCCCCAGGTTGTGGTTTCTTCCCAACGTAAGGCCGGGTAATCAAGCGCCGTATCGAAGAGACGATCAAACTCATTGCGTAAGGCCATCATTTCCCGAATAGGATTCCAACGAACTAAAGTTGTCATTTTATTCACCTCCACTTTTACGTGATTACATTAAAAAACAGGTAACGCTTTTTTGATCTTGTTTACCAAACCTTCTTTCTTGTGTTGGATTTCAATGTGTTTGCTGTGGGCTTGCGCCTCTTTGCTCTTGGGCAGCGTGATGGTTAAGACGCCGTCGCTCATCACAGCTTCCACATTGTTCGCTTCGACCGATAAGGGCAGTCGGATGCTGCGGGCAAACTGGCCAAAGTGACGCTCTCTCAACGTATAATCTTTTTCGGTTATGGTCTTGTCTTCCTCGATTGTCCCCTTAATACTGAGGACGTTATTGATCAAGGTGACTTCCAAATCGTCCGGTTTAAGGCCCGGTACAGAAGCTTTGACCAGGTACGCTTTGTCCTGTTCAATTAAGTCTATTTCCAGCGGCCAATATTCCGGCGCCTTCCATTGAGTCAAGCCAAAAAGATTATCTGCCAGGAGATTGGGGGCTAGGAAAGAGTCGAAAGTGCGTTCCAACTTTGCCAGGTCGGTGTAAGGATTCCAACGAACCAGATCGGTCATGATTCATCACCTCCTCACTGTGGATTCTGTCATTTATTGTAAGCGGTTGTGTTAGAAAAAGGTCAACAAAAGATAAAAAGTTTATTGGAATTTTTGCAGCTTTTGAGTTAAAGTGCCATCTCTTTGGGCTGAATGGAAAATTGGGAAGAGTGGGTGATTATGTTATTGAATATAGCTTTGGTGGCGGTGGCGGTTGTGGTGGCGGTTATTTTGCTTTGGCCTGCAGTGCGCCACAACCGGATGTGGCGGGCGACGGTAACGCCGCTGGCTTCAATTATTGGCAGCGGGTTTCTGGTGATTGTGCCGCTGTTAGGCAACGTGGTTGGTACGGAAGCAATCTGGTTTATGGTGGTGATTGTGCTGCTGGCGTATGCAATTGGCGGCATTATTCGTTTTAACATTCAACATACAGAACCGGCTCTGGCCCGGCCGTCTGCCCTTGCTTGGTTAACCAGGGTCAATTACCTGGCTGATTTTTTATTGGGATTGGCTTACATCATTTCCGTGTCGTTTTACATTCGCTTGTTGGCTTCCTTTGTTATGCGCGGGGCCGGGGATCAAAATGAATTCGTGGCGCGGGGAATTACAACGGCCGTCCTCCTTTTCATTGGTATCGTGGGCTTCTGGAAAGGGCTGGATAAGTTGGAAAAGCTGGAAGAATATGCTGTGTCCATCAAGCTTTCCATCATTGCCTCTT
>JALUPA010000474.1 GCA_027054335.1 Ardenticatenaceae bacterium | reverse complement strand
GGATTGTGGCGGCGTTGTATGAATGGGTGAACGGCCGTGGCTGGCAGGCGGAAGACCGTCCGGTTGTGGCTACCTGGGAAGAATTTCTGGCAGGGTTGGACGGCCGTATCACGTTTACCGGGGAAATTACGCCGGAAGCAGCCAAACAAATTCGGGCGGCAGGCAAGCGTTTCCAGGTTGCGTCTGCGGCCGATTCGGTGCGGCGAGCCGGCTATCTGGCTGAGATTGGCTGGCAGCGTTTACGCAAAGGCCGGACGGACGACGCGGCTTCTTTAGCGCCAATTTACCTGAAAGACCCGGCGGGGCGTGATGCGTGATGCGTATTGCGTAAAATCTCCAATCTCTAATCTCTAACCTCCAGTCTCTAATCTCATGTTAACCATCTCCCCTCCTTACAATTTACGAAAAATGCAGGCGATGGATGTGACGGCCGTTAAGAAAATTGACCGCCTCTCCTTCCCCACGCCAGCCCGCAGCGGCATGTTTGAACATGAAATTGTAGACAATGATTTGGCTTACTATCAGGTGTTGGAGTGGCAGCCTGACGAGACAAACAGCCGTATTATTGGCTTTAGCGGTTACTGGCTGCTGGGCGACGAAGTGCATATCAGCGCCATTGCCGTGCATCCCGACTGGCGAGGGCTGGGGTTGGGGGAAATGCTGCTGCTCAATATGCTGTACCTGGCGTACCGTCACCCGGTTAATCTGGTGACGTTGGAAGTACGCCCCAGCAATACGACCGCGCAAAATCTGTACCGGAAATATCGTTTTGAAGTTGTGGGGGAGCGCATTCGTTACTATCGGGACACCGGTGAAGACGCCCTCATTATGACGCTCTCCCCGCTAGATGCGCCTTATCGTACTTTTTTAGACGTGCAGCAAAAATGGCTGCTTTCTCGATTGGTTGTTGAGGGTTAACGGCCGTTCCTCTGTATAATAATCAGATAATACCGATGAAAAGTAGTGCCAGGCACGGGGTGTCAAATCTATAAATGGCTAAGGCCGTTTGCCCCGTGCCTGGCACTACCTCAAAAATGGACAACAAAACCATGAAAATCTTTATTACCGGCGGGGCCGGATTTATTGGCAGTAACAGCGCGGAACACTTTCTGAAACAAGGTCATTCCGTGATCATCTACGACAATTTGTCGCGCAAAGGCGGGCCATCCAACCTGGAATGGCTGCGCAGCCATTTTAGCGATGGCTGGCAATTTGTGGAAGGCGATATTCGGGATTACGCGCGGTTGTGTGAAGCCATTCCCGGCAGCGATGTAGTTTTACATTTAGCCAGCCAGGTAGCGGTGACCACTTCCGTTCTCGATCCGCGGGAGGATTTTGAGATTAACGCCCTGGGCACGTTTAACGTACTGGAAGCGGCGCGGCATCATGCGCCGGAAGCGGCTGTTTTGTACGCCTCTACCAATAAAGTGTATGGCGGCATGGCAGCGGCGCAGGTGGAATTGCAGGGAGACCGGTACGGCTATGCCGATTACCCCCAGGGCATCCCGGAAAGTTACCCGCTGGATTTTCATTCGCCGTATGGCTGCTCCAAAGGAACGGGCGACCAGTACATGCTGGATTATGCCCGGATTTATGGCTTGCGCACAATGGTTTTCCGGCAGTCTTGTATTTACGGCCGTCGCCAATTCGGCGTGGAAGACCAGGGCTGGGTGGCGCATTTTATTATTGCGGCCGTGTTGGGGCGGGGATTGAGTATTTACGGGGACGGCCGTCAGGTGCGCGACCTGCTCCACGTTTCCGACCTGATTCGGGCTTACGAATTGGGCATCCAGAAGATGGACGAACTGCGCGGCCAGGCGTTTAACGTGGGCGGCGGGCCGGATAACACCCTCTCCATCTGGTCCGAATTTGGCCCGCTGCTGGCGGAACTGGCCGGCCGGGAGATTGACGTAACCTGGGGCGACTGGCGGCCCGGCGACCAGCGCGTCTTCATCGCCGACATCCGCAAAGCGCGGCAACTGCTGGGCTGGCAGCCAGCCGTCTCCCCCGCCGCAGGCATCCGCGATTTGTACGATTGGGTGTCGGCCAACCCTGATTTATTTTTGGGTAGATAAGCTCTTTGGTTGTTGTGTATAATGGTTAGAAAGGAATACACAAGAGTATGAGGTGATTTATGAGCCAAAGCGCAGTGGGTCAAATAGAGAATTTGATGGTAGAGCTAACGCGGGAAGAACAGTTGCTCATTTTTGAACGCCTGGCAAAGCAATTGCGGCTGACAGCGCAGCATCCTAAAAAGGTTAAAAGGGGACAGGATTTATATGGCATTTGGCGCGATAAATTCCCGCCTGATTTTGATATTGATGCAGCACTTGATGAAATTCGGCACGGTTGGGAAGTTCGGGAACTGAATTTGTGAACCGGTACGTTACTGATACACATGCACTTTATTGGTATCTCATAGGTTCTTCTCGTCTTGGGGCCAGAGCAAAAGAAGCCTTTGACGAGGGCGTTGGGGGCGAGGCTGTCATCTATATTCCTGTCATCGTTTTGGCTGAGTTGTATTTTTTGAATGAAAAAGTTGGACGACCTCTGGATTTTACATTTGAGTATCGTCAGTTGGTCAATAGTGGCCAGTTTGTTTTTGTCTCTCTTTACCCGGAAGATGTGGTGAATTTTGATGAAGACACGGCCGTACCGGAAATGCATGACCGCATGATTGTCGGTGTTGCCCGGCGATTAAATGCTGTCTGTCTTACCCGTGATGTAGCTGTGATTGCCAGTGAACAAGTTCCTACCCAATGGGATTGATTCATGAGTTGAATTGGTTTGGGTATATCTGTTTGCCCAATTCGCTTCGTCTTGCCAGTGCGGAAACGGGGTGCTAAACTACGCCTATGTCCCAGGCACTTTACCGCAAGTGGCGGCCCCAAACTTTTAACGACGTAATTGGTCAGGAGCATATCACGCGCACTTTGCAAAACAGCGTGATTGGCGACCGGGTAGGGCACGCTTATCTGTTTTGCGGCCCGCGCGGCACGGGCAAGACGACAACGGCCCGGCTGCTGGCCAAAGCAGTCAACTGCCTGCACGATGATCCGGCGGCACGGCCGTGTAACCAATGCCACATTTGTATTGCTATCAACGACGGCCGTTTCCTCGACCTGATCGAAATTGACGCTGCCTCCAACACTGGCGTAGACGACATCCGCGACCTGCGGGACAAAATCAACTTTTCCCCTAACGAAGGCCGCTTCAAAGTGTACATCATTGACGAAGTACACATGCTCTCGACGGCCGCTTTCAACGCCCTGCTCAAAACCCTGGAAGAACCGCCGCTGCACGTCAAATTTGTCCTGGCGACGACGGAAGAACACAAAGTGCCCGTCACTATCAAATCCCGCTGCCAGCAGTTCAACTTCCGTTTGCTGACCGAGGCGGAAATCCGGCAGCGGCTGGAATGGATGGCGGGGAAGGAAGGGTTGACGATTGAGCCGGAAGCGGTGGCCCTGATTGCCCGGCAGGGGGCTGGCAGCCTGCGGGATGCGGAAAGTTTGCTGGACCAACTGGTAATGGCTCCCGGCGAGACGATTACGGCTGACCGGACGCGCAAGGTGCTGGGGGTGGCCTCGAATACGGCCGTCATCCAATTAACAAATGCCTGGCTGGACGGCGACGGGGCCAAAGGGCTGTCCGTCATCTACGAAGCGTTAAGCACAGGGACGGACGCCCGCCAGTTTTGCCGCCAGATGGTCTCTTACCTGCGCCAGTTACTGCTGGTGAAGGCGGCCGGTGAGGATGTGGTGCTGGAAGTGACGGATGAGGAGCGGGCGGAAATGACAGCGCAGGCGCAGCGGTCTTCCCGCCAGCGGTTGATTGCGGCGGTGAAGGCGTTTAATGAGGCGGCGATGAAACCGGCCGGCAGTTGGCAGCCACAGCTTCCTCTGGAGATAGCTTTTCTGGAGTTACTGCCGGCAGAGCCGATAGCTGCACTGCCGCCAACGGCCGTGCCCGCTACTGCGCCATTACCCCCGCCGGTTGAAAAGGAAACGGCCGTAGCTCCCTTGCCGGAACCTGAACCGGAGCCGGAACCTGTGGTAGAAACGGCCGTATCTGCCCTAAAGAAAACCGAAACAGTCGAATTGACTCTCGCTGCTGCCACATCCCACTGGCGCGAATTGGTCAACCAGGCAGGGCGGCACAACAAAAATATGCCCGCCCTGCTCAACATGGGCAAGCCGTTAGCCATCGAAGGCAATACCATCGTCGTTGGCTTTGATTACCCTATCTTCAAGGATAAATTTGATAACACGGCTGGCGCACCCCAGCTTTTGGGCGATATTTACACTGATTTGTTGGGGACGCATTGCCTGGTACGCGCCGTTGTCACCAGCGAATATGCTGTTCCCGTCAGCGAAACCGAATTCCGCGCCCTGGCCGATGAGCTTGGCGGCGTGGTAGAATCCGCAGATTCCGCCGATTGACGCAGATTAAATTAATGAACCCCCAAAATCTGCGAAATCCGCGGCTGATTTAAGGAGAAAAACATGGCAAAACGATCTTACAAACCCAGGGCAAAAAAGAAGAAACCAAAAGCGCCCAGCCCTAATAATTTGATGGCGCAGATGCAGAAGATGCAAGAAGATATGGCTGCCGCCCAGAAGGAACTGGAAAACGAGACGGTCACAGTCACGGCTGGGGGCGGGGCGATCAGCATTGTGATTACCGGCCACCAGCGGGTGCAGTCCATTGTTGTTGAGCCGGAACTGCTGGACCCGGAAGAGGTGGAGATGCTGCAAGATATGCTGGTAGCGGCCGTTAATTCCGCCATTGAGCAGTCGCAGGCGATGGCGGCGGAGCGTATGGAAGGCGTTACCGGCGGCGCGGGGATGGGCGGTGGCCTGGACAGTTTGTTGGGCGGCCTGGGGTTAGGCTGAGATGGCGGCGACGCTACCCAAACCGGTGCAGCGGCTGATCAATGAATTGGGCCGCCTGCCGGGGATTGGCCCCAAATCGGCGGCGCGGCTGACGTTTTATCTGCTGCGCACCGGTGACGAGCAGGCGATTGAACTGGCGAATGCCCTGCACGATCTGGTGGAGCGCACGCAATTTTGTTCTGTCTGCTTCAACATTACGGAAGAAGACCCCTGCCATTTTTGCACCGCTCCTAACCGGGACGATGCGTTGTTGTGCGTGGTGGAGGAGCCGCTGGACGTGTTGGCCATTGAACGGTCGCAGGCTTTTAACGGCCGTTACCACGTCCTGCATGGCGCTATCTCTCCGGTAGAAGGGATTGGCCCCGAAGATTTGAAGATTGAGGAACTGCTGGCGCGTATTGCCCGCAGTGATTTTCAGGAAATCATCCTGGCAACGAATCCCACGCTGGAAGGGGAATCTACTGCCCTTTACTTACAGCGCCGTTTGGCCGACAGCGGTATCCGTCTGACTCGTCTGGCTCGTGGATTACCCGTCGGCGGCGATTTGGAGTATACGGATGAGATTACGCTGGGGCGGGCGCTGGAAGGGCGACAGGAATTGACGTGATGCGTGATGCGTGAAAAACGATCACGCATCACGCATCACGTTTCACGCTTGAGGAGAAGATTTTAACGTGGACGTAGACGCAGTGAAACGGGCTGAACAGAAGAAAGCGTTGGAAAATATTAAAAACGGGCTGGCAACCAAAGTCCGTATTGTAATTGCCAAAGATGCCTGCCCTACTTGTGAGGCGATGGCGGGTGTGTATGATTTTGATAATGCGCCGGAACTACCCATTGAGGGGTGTTCTCACCCCGGTGGTTGTCGTTGCCGGTACGAGCCGGTGCTGGATCATTTTGGGCCATAATTTCTTTTCGTAAAAACCCAATCAACAACTGACAAGAGGCTTGACAATGCAACTGAAGCTGCTGATTCTTTGGTCATGGGCGGTATTGTGGGCAGCTTGTGGTGGGGCGGTGGAGCCTACGGCCGTACCCACTCCCCCTCTCACCGCCCAGGAAGCTCTGGGCAAAACCGTCTTTCAGCAAAATTGTGCTTCCTGCCACAGCAACGTGGCCGGCCAGATTATTGTGGGGCCGTCCCTGTTTGGCGTGGAGCAGCGCGCTGCCAGCCGTGTGCCGGGGCAGGACGCCAAAACGTATTTGCTGACTTCCATTATGAATCCCGGCGCTTACGTGGTGGAGGGATTTGATGATTTGATGCCGCGAAGTTTTGCCAAATCGTTGACCGGTGAAGAGATTGACGCGGTGATCGCGTATTTGCTGACGTTGGAGTGAGACGTGAGACGTGATACGTGATTTTTCCCACATCTCACACTCAGGAGGACAACCTGATATGCGGAAAGTGACAAAGTGGCTTGGGGGCATTTTGTTGGGGCTGCTGGCTTTACTGCTGTTGGTTTTTGTAGCGGCGGCGCTGAAGCCGGTGGCGACGGACCCGAACGTAGGTGAGGATCACGGCGCGGGGGCCAGCAGCGTGCAGCCATCATATACGGGGTTGCTGCGGCAATTTCCGCCGCTGAATGAGCCGCCGGACAACCCGACGACGCCAGAAAAGGCGGAATTGGGGCGGCTGCTCTTTTTTGACCCGATCCTCTCGCAAAATAATGATCGTTCCTGTGCCACGTGCCACCAGCCGGATTTGGGTTTGGGCGACGGCCGGGCCAAAGGGCTGGGCATGGATGGCAATGACCTGACCCGGAACGTACCCACGTTGTGGAATGTGGGGTATGCGCAGAATCTGTTTTGGGACGGCCGTTTGCAATCTCTGGAAGGACAAGCCGAACTACCGCTGACCCATCCCAACGAAATGGGGGTGACGGATACGACGGCCGTTGTTGCCGAAGTAGCCGCTATCCCCGAATACCAGGAAAAATTCAGCGCCATCTTCCCCGACGGCGTGACTTTGGAGAATATCGAGCGCGCCCTGGCTGCCTTTGAACGCACCCTCATTACTGACGTCAGCCCCTTTGACCGGTATGCGGCCGGTGATTTTAACGCCCTGACCCCTCAGCAGCGGCGTGGTCTGACCCTGTTTCGCTCCGGGGCGACGCGCTGCTTTGAGTGCCACACGGCGCCTACCTTTGCCGGGGATACCTTCCGCGTCATTGGCGTTCCCAGCGACGATCCGGGGCGGGCGGCTGTAAGCGACGACGGCGATTTTGGCGCGTTCAAAATTCCTACGCTGCGCAACATTGCCCTGACCGCTCCCTACATGCACGACGGCTCGATGGGAACGCTGGAAGAGGTGCTGGACTTTTACGCCGCTGGGGGCGGCCGGGCGCATGGTGTGGGAAATGTAGATGTGTTCGTGCAGGGTTTTGAGATGAATGATCAGGAGCAGGCCGATCTGGTGGCCTTCCTCTACGCCCTGACGGATGAAAGCCGCTTACCGGCAATCCCCGCATCTGTGCCGTCCGGGCTGCCGGTGATTGCCCCGCAGGAGAACCCGGTGCGGCAATTGGCGGTGCAGTACAACGTGGGCACAGCAGCCGGGCCGGAGATTACCGGCCGGGAAGCCCAGGTGATTCGGGTGCAGGAAGGAGAGAGTATTCAGACGGCCGTAGACCGCGCCCAGCCGGGGGACACCATCGAAATCCCTTATGGCGTTTACAACGAACGGGTCGTGGTGGATATGAACGGTATCACCCTGATTGGTGTGCCCAATGAGAAGGGCGTCTTCCCTGTGCTGGACGGGCAGGATAGATTGACGGAGGGGGTTATCGCTTCCGGTAACAATTTCTCGGTAGGCACGCTGCACATACGGAACTACACAGATAACGGTGTCCTTGTGGAGGGGGTGACGGACGTTTATTTCCACGACATCTTTGCCGAAAATACGGGGACGTATGGCGTCTATCCGGTGAAAAGCAGCAACGTTTTGATTGAACGGGTGGAGGTGACGGGGGTCAACGACGCCGGTATTTACGCCGGCCAAAGTGAAAATGTGGTGGTGCGGGACAGTATTGTCTATGGCAATGTGTTGGGCATCGAACTGGAAAATACGGTGGGCGGCGAGATTTACAACAACTATGCCTACGATAATTCTGTGGGCATCTTTGTCGTGGTGCTGCCTCAGTTGACCGCCAAAATTTCTACAGATACGGTGGTGCGGGATAACCGGGTAGAGGCGAACAATCACGAAAACTTCGCCCCGGAAGGGGCTATTGCCAAAGTGGCCCCGCCCGGTGTGGGGATATTGCTGCTGGCGACGGACAAGGCGGACGTGTATCGTAATATTATCACGGGGAACAAGTCGGCCGGCGTGGCCCTATTCAGCCTGACGCGCAGCGGGGCATTTGAGGTGAGTGAGATTGACGTGGGGCCTCTCCCGGAAAATAACTGGATTCACGAGAACCAGTATGAGAATAACGGGTATGACCCGGATTCGTCGCTGGCCGATTTGGGGATTCCGGGGGTGGATGTTGTGTGGGACGGCACGGGTATCAATAACAGGTTTGACGAAGCGGATACGGTGACGTCGTTCCCGCCGCTGCTGCCGGCCAGCAACTGGCCGGATTGGATGTATAATGCGTATTACAATATCCTCAATTTTCTGGTGGAGAATTTGCTTTGATGAATATGTAGATGGGATGGATTATTGTAGGCAATAATAACCAATTTATATTCAGTTAGAGTCAATACGTTCAGTTTATCTTGAACATCCGATCTTTTCCTTTCTCGATGAAGGAGTTAATGGCTTAATGAAAACAGCTTTATATATCTTTCCTTATCGTTTATAATAGTGTTTTACTAAAAAGGAGTGTCGAGGGTAAAGATGACAAATCAAGATATTTTTCAGGGATTGTTTGAATTAGAGCCTGAAATGGCCGAGATCTATAATCTTTATAGACAGACAAGAGAAATATATAACAGAACATTAGTAGCCATTGGACGTACACCGACCTACAATATCACGTTTTCTAACACGAAAGAGGTAATAATCAGCAATGGGACAAACTACTCGACGAAAATTTACACGGGTAAGTGATTGGCATGATTTTCTAAACGAACTAAAACAAACAGAAAACCCCCAGATAAATCTTTATAATTTACGTCAGGCATGCTATAAAGAAATAGAACGTCAACGAGAACGTCCATTGTTGGTTTATGCAGTAAAGTTTCCACCACCTTCAGTTCAACCTCAATTTTCTCCCCCTATTTCTATTGACCTTGAAGATATAGACGGCTTCACAGATCTAGTTGATTCGGTTTCTGATGCAGACAAGGTAGATATCTTGGTTCATAGTCCAGGGGGATCGCCAGAGGCAACAGAGCGTATCGTTTCTTTGTTGCGTACAAGTTTTGAAAATGTCAGTTTTTTAATTCCACATTCTGCTTATTCTGCTGCAACAATGCTTGCTCTATCTGGTGATGAAATCATTTTGCATCCAGGTGCAAGTTTGGGGCCAATTGACCCTCAGATTAACGGTATTCCCGCAAGAGCTTTGAAACGTGGTTTTGAAAAAGCAAAAAAAGCGCTGAAAGATGAAGGCCCTGAGGCACTGCCGGCTTATGTGCCGCTAATCGAAAAATATTCTCTTGAGTTGTTAGAAATTTGTGAGGATTATGAGCAATTGTCCCAAGAATTGGTGACAACTTGGCTCTCCGAATATATGTTCGGAGGTGATGTCTCGAAGCATCAACAAATTCAAGAAGCAGTTTCCTTTTTTTCAGATTATGATACACACAGAACTCATAGTAGAGCTTTGACCTTTAATAAGGTTGCCCCGCTGGGTCTTAATATTAAGTTAGCGGAAAATGACCTGAGAAGTTTAATGAGGGAAGCTCATATCTTGCTCAATGGGTTTTTCGATCTAACCATCTTTGTTAAAGTTTTTGAAAATAGTGATGGGTTGTCATGGGGAAAGCAATTCCAGACAGTTGTTCAACAAATACCTCCTCAAACAGGATTGCGTCCGCAATAAAGCAGGTATTTCCTGTGTATCCCATTGAGTTATGCTTGAAGAATACGATTTTGCGGCGGAGCGGGCGGCGATGGTGGCGGAGCAGGTTGTAGGGCGGGGGATTACGGATACGGCCGTTATCCGCGCCATGAGTATTGTCCCCCGCGAGCATTTTGTTCTGCCGGAGTACGCGGAGTTTGCCTACAGTGACGGCCCGCTGCCCATTCCAGCCGAGCAGACGATTTCCCAGCCGTATGTGGTGGCCCTGATGATTTCTCTGCTCCGTTTGCAGCCGACGGACAAGGTGTTGGAAATTGGCACGGGGTCGGGGTATGCGGCGGCCGTCCTCAGCCGGATTGTGCGGGAAGTGTATACGGTGGAGCGGCACGCGGAACTGGCGGAATATGCACGGGAGCGGCTGGCCGATTTGGGCTACGACAACGTGTTTATCCGGCATGGCGACGGGTCGCTGGGCTGGCCGGAACATGCGCCGTATGATGGTATTATTGTGGCGGCCGGCGGGCCGAAAGTGCCGCAGCCGTTACGGGAACAGTTGGCGGTGGGCGGCCGTTTGGTGATGCCGGTGGGAAGGCGGACGAGTCAGAGTTTGGTGCTGGTAGAGCGGGTGGGGGAAAATAAGTTCCGGCAGAAAAAGCTGCAAGGGGTGCGGTTGGTGCCGTTGGTGGGGAAGGAGGGGTACCGGTAGTTGGCTATCGGTAATCGGTGGTCGGATATTGGGGTATTGGTTTTTTTACACCATACGCCATGCACATCACGCATCAAAACAGAATTAAGAGGAGGGTGGCGGCTACGGCCGTAATCGTCAAATTATCCAGCCCCCAAGGGGAGGCTGCTTCTGTCAGGGTAGCGGCCAGAGAAATAACCAGGGCGGGCAGGAGGGCGGCAGCGGGCAATAGTTCGGGCGGCGGGGGCATAAGCCAGAGGGCCAGCCAGGTGGCGATGAATGCCGCCAGAAAAAAGCCGGTGGAGCCTTCCAGAGTGCGGGTGGTACGGCCGATGGTGTAGGGGTGACGGCCGTAAGCCTTGCCAATCACCGGAGCCAATCCATCTCCCCACGTTAATGGCATCAGA
>JALUPA010000473.1 GCA_027054335.1 Ardenticatenaceae bacterium | reverse complement strand
GGAGGGCAGGCCGGGATACCAGACCCGCGCGACGCGGGGATGCGCTTCCAGAAATTCGGCGGCGGCCTGGGCGGTGGCGTTTTGCTGGCGCACGCGCAGGGCCAGCGTCTTCAGGCCGCGCTCCAGAAGGAAGGCGGCGTGGGGGTCGAGGACGCCGCCCAGCATTCCCTGGCTTTGGCGCAGGGCGTGGATGAGGCCGGTTTCGCCTACGGTCACGCCGGCCATCACGTCGTTGTGACCGCTGAGATATTTGGTGCCGCTGTGGATGACGAGATCAATGCCGTAGGATAACGGCCGTACATTCACCGGCGTGGCAAAGGTGGCGTCAATAATTGTCTTGACGCGGCGATGCGGCCGGGCGATTTGGGCCAATCGTTCCAGGTCGGCCACGCGCAGGTAGGGGTTGGTGGGGCTTTCGCTGAGGATGATGCGGGTGTTGGGTCGGATGGCCGCTGCCAGGGCGTCGTAGTCGCCCATGGGCACGGTGGTCGTTTCGATGCCCAAGCGAGCCAGGAAGGTATTGGCAAACTGGCGGGTTTTGCGGTAGCAGTCATCAGTCATCACAATGTGGCTGCCGCCGGGCAGGATGGAGAGGAGGGTGTTGGTGACGGCCGTCATGCCGGTGGGGAAGAGGAGGGCGTCGTATTGGCGGGTGTCGCCCCCTTCCAGGGTGGCGATACGTTTTTCGGCGCTGCGCACGGTGGGGTTGTCGTAACGGCCGTATTCTCCCCGGTCCTTCAGGCCGCCCCACATTTTCGCTTCCATGAAATGGCACAAATCGGCCGTATCGGTGAAGGTGTAAGTGGCCGTTTGCACGATGGGCGTGGCCAGGGCGTGATAGGCCTGGGCCTCGCGGCCTTTGATTTTGCCGTGGACAGATAAGGTATGTAAGCTGTGGTTGTGGGGGGGGTACGGCCGTTTATTTTTGTTTTTTGTACCAGAGCCGTTCGTTGAAACTATTGTTGCTGTCATTGTATCCTCACTTTTGCTGTGGCGAGATTGCCGGGCAGCTGCCATTACAATCTTCCCAATAAAAAACACCTCTCCTGGAAGTGTGGGGGAGAGGCGTTTGGTATTGCATTTCGCCACATCCTCATCTTCCAGAAGCATTTTGCTTCTGCCGGAATTAGCACCTGTTCCTGAAAAAATAGCCACTAACGGAATGGTTGCTGAGGTGTCATCGGGCCGGTCCCTCGACCTCTCTAGATAAGAAGTGTTTATTTGCGTAAATTATTGTATCCGCAAATTTATTTAATTGTGAGCATGATGGTAACAAAAGAAAACAGGGTTGTCAAAATTCAGGTTTGGTTGATGTGGCGGCTGACCTCTTCGAGCAGGGTATCCATACGATACGGCTTTTGTAAAAAGCCAACCAATCCGCTTTGATCCAGACCATACGTTACTTCCGATTCCGAGTAACCGGAGGAAAGCAATACGCGCACTTGCGGGTCTATCTGGTGCAGTTCTTTCAATGTATCCTCGCCGCTCAGGCCAGGCATGGACAAATCTAACAAGACCAAATCAATCTCAGCCATATGCGACTGGTAAATATTTATACCTTTCAGACCGTCGGCGGCTTGCAGAACGTCTACGCCTTCCATACCTAGAATATCCGATACAGCTTCACGTACTGGTTCTTCATCGTCAATGACCAACACAAGTTTTCGGGGGTTGTGGTGTGATGGTATGTTCATAGCTGGTTTCTCCTGAATGGTTTTATTGCTGGCAGGGAAGATAATCTCAAATTTTGTACCTTGACAGGGGCGGCTTTCTACCCGCAAAGCGCCTTTGTGGCCGCGCACGATACCTAAAACGGCCGCCAACCCCAACCCGCGCCCCGTAAATTTGGTAGTGAAAAAAGGGTCGAATATCCGTTTGATAGTTTGTTTGTCCATACCTACGCCATCGTCTTCAACTGTTAATTTGACATAAAGATCGCAAATGGGTTGTTGCCCTATATCCGGCCAATGTTCTAATTTTTCCTGAGTTAAGGTGACGGCCTGAGTGGTAACTGTAATAGTGCCAGGTTGTTGACCTATGGCTTCGGCGGCATTGATGATCAGGTTCATAATGATTTGCTGTATTTGCCCAATGTCAGCTTCAATGACCGGCAAATCAGCCGCCAGGGCCAGTTGCAGTTTGACGTTTTTGGTCAGGGTAACGTGGATGAGATGGCTGTTTTCCTGAATGAGGTTGTTCAGGTTGGCGGGTACGGTGTGGAATTGACCGCGCCCGGAGTAGGCCAGTAGTTGTTGGGTTAAAGCGGTGGCGCTTTCAGCAGCCGTGATGGCTTTTTTAATGTGAGGTTTGGCGGCAGCATTTGGCCTTAGCTTGGCCAGGGCCAGGGAGGTTTGGGCGAGCATGGCTACCAGTAAATTATTGAAGTCGTGGGCGATACCGCCAGCCAGAATGCCCAGACTTTCCATTTTTTGGGTGTGGTACATGGCTTCAGCTGTTTTCCTTCGTTCAGTAATATCTCTGGCAGTAACGACGACGTAAGGGGTTTCCCCGTTTTGCTCTTTGACCGGACTGATAATGTATTCGAGATACAGGGGGCCACTCGGACCGGAGAATTCCAGTTCTCTGGTAACCGACTGGCCTGACCGGAGGGCTTTTTTCCGGTCTTTGTCGCTCTGGACGCCTATTTTTTCAGGGATGCCTAAATCGCGCCAGGTTTTGCCCAAGGCCAGGACCGGGTCTATTTTTATATCACCGCTGATGTTGCTGCTGACGAAAAGGAAACGGCCGTCTCTATCCATAACAGAGAAATAGTCCGGTGAGGTGGCCAGAATGGCGTCGCGTATTTTGGCCTGCCGCTGGAGTTCTTCGGTCAGGGTTTGCAGTTGAGTTTCTGTTTGCTTACGGTGTATGGCTGCGGCAATCTGGCCGGAGACGAATTGCAGCAGTTGTTTGTCTTTTTCCGTATAGGCCTGGAGGTTTGTGTAGCTTTGCGCGGCGATAATGCCAATTGTACCGCTGGGCAACGTCAGGGGGACTCCCAGCCAGATTAAGGGCAGGGTTCCCCGTATACAAATAATGCCTTTCTTTTCCAGTTCCTTGATATTTTCGGCCGTTAACAGTTGGGGCGTATTGGTCCGGGCCACGTATTCGGTCAGCCCTTTGCCGGCGGGTCGTTCGGCGGCAGGTTCATCTTTTTCATCTATGAAATAGGGAAAAGAGATAGAATCTGTGTTCGGATCAAAAACGGCAATGTAGAAATTGCTCGCGTCTATCAGATCGCCCAGGATGTGGTGGATAGAGGTAAACAGATCAGCCAATATGATGTCTGTATTAGTTATGGCGGCAATCCGATACAGGATGGATTGTACCAGTTCGCTTTGCTGCCGTTCGGCAATATCTGTTTGCAGGGCGTTGAACAATCGGGCGTTGTCCAGGGCAATGGACAGATGATGGGCCAGTGCGGTTACGGCGTCCAGATCATTGGGCTTGATTTTTTTCCCAGCCAGATAGAGGACGCCCTGGGTACGGCCGTCGCGGTACAGCGGTGCGATAATAACGGGAATATGCGGCAGAAAACGGGAGGCGGTGGGCCATCGTTTGATCAGAGGGTTGAGACGGCTGTTAAACAGGAGTTTTACTATATCTGCTTCAAAAACAGCGTGGCCGCTTTCTATGACAGAGCGGGTGACAGGGATTTTAGCCAGGGGGAAGCGCGCGCCTATCACTGGGCGCTTTGCCAGTAAGAACTCGACCCCTCGCGGCGGCACAACAGAAGCAACTTCCAGAAATGTCTCCGTCTCATCCGCCCAGGATATGCTGCTGTATAAGCCAAGTTGTTTGATTTGTTTGCTATATGCCTGGTAAACGGCCGTTTCTGAATGCGCCGCCTTTTGGATGGACACGGTAACGGCATGGAACATCTGCCAGAAATTCACGGCTTGTTTTTCAGCGTTGTTTTTTATTGGCAAATCAGGTACGTCAATCACTATAGTCTTCCCAAATAATCAATTTTTAGTTTACCACAATTTGTACGGCCGTCTGGGGAAATTAGCAATTGGTAATTGGGTAATTGGTAATTGACCGATTACTGTTTACCGATTACCGATTACGGTATAATCCCGCCCCTATGGGATTTGATTTTAAGTTTGAGATAGTGGCGGAAGATGGCGAGACAGCGGGGCGCAACGGCCGTTTCCCTACCCCCCACGGTGTCATCGAAACCCCTGTTTTTGCTCCCGTGGGCACCCAAGCCACTGTCAAGGCCATGACCCCGGCCAATTTGCGGGAAGTGGGCGCTACCCTTGTTTTAGCCAATACCTACCATCTTTACCTGCGTCCTGGCGACGAATTGGTGCGGGAGTTAGGTGGGCTGCATCAGTTCATGCAGTGGAATGGCCCCATTCTCACTGACAGCGGCGGCTTTCAGGTATTTAGCCTGAGTCAGACGCGCCGCATTGATGCGGATGGCGTGACTTTTCAATCCCACCTGGACGGTTCCCGCCACCGTTTCACGCCGGAAAAGAGCATCGCTATTCAGGAAAACCTGGGGGCAGACATCATCATGGCCTTTGATGAGTGCCCGCCACCGAATGAGTATGATTATGTCAAAGAATCGTTGGCCCGTACCCACTCCTGGCTGGAACGGTGCATGGCGGTGCAAACACGGGGCGATCAGGCGTTATTCGGCATTGTGCAGGGGGGCATCTTCCCCGATTTGCGGGCGGAGAGTGCGGCTTTTGTCACAGCGCTGGATTTGCCAGGGTATGCTATTGGCGGGCTGGCGGTAGGGGAAACAAAGGCGGAGATGCTGGCTGCCCTGGACGTGACTGTGCCGCTTTTGCCCAGGGAAAAACCGCGCTACCTGATGGGTGTGGGCGAACCGGAAGATTTGGTAAACGCGGTGCTGCGCGGTGTGGACATTTTTGACTGCGTTTCCCCAACGCGGCTGGCGCGGCACGGCTCGGCTTATGTGTGGGGCGGGCGGCTCAATTTGCGTAACGCCCGTTTTGCCGGAGATGCCGCTCCCATTGACGAGACGTGTGGCTGCTATACCTGCACCCATTTTAGCCGGGCTTATTTGCGCCACCTGGTGAAGGCGAATGAAATTCTGGGACATATTTTGCTGACAATGCACAATATCTATTTTTTGGTTCATCTGATGGAACAGATACGGGAAGCGATTGAACAGGGGCGGTTACGGCCGTTTGCCGACCATTTTTTGAGCGCGTATGAAGAGATTGGAGATTAGAGATTGGAGATTCGCTCAATCTCCAATCTCTAATCTCCATCTTTGGAGAAATTTATGAGCATCATCGAAGCTATCATCCTGGGCATGATTCAGGGAGCCACCGAATTTTTACCCATTTCCAGTTCCGGACACCTGGTTCTGCTGCCAGAGATTTTTGGCTGGGGGGCGGCCGATTTAACGCTGATCGGTATTGTCCATTTGGGTACGCTGGTGGCAATTTTGCTTTATTTCTGGCAGGATTTATGGCAGATTTTAACGGCCGTTCTGGCGGGAATACACCGCCGGGATTTGATGGGGACGACAGACGCCCGTTTGGGCTGGTTGATTGTTATCGGTTCTATTCCGGCTGTGATAGCCGGGCTGTTATTGCAGGATTTTTTTGAGCAGGTGTTTGCTACACCGCAGGCGGCAGCTTTCTTTTTGCTGGTTACGGCCGTACTGCTGGTCATAGGCGAAAAGATGTTGTCCGGCGTTAAACCGGCCGGGCAAATGAATTGGAAAGATGCCGGTATTATCGGTATCTTTCAATCGCTGGCGTTATTTCCCGGCCTGTCGCGCAGTGGCAGCACCATCGTGGGCGGTTTGCTGCGCGGGTTGGACCGGCCGACAGCGACCCGGTTTAGCTTTTTGCTGGGGATTCCTGCCTTTTTAGGGGCCGGTTTGCTTTCCGTTAAAGATATTGTGACTGCGCCGGTTATGCCCTATGCGACGGCCGTGTATGTGGCTGGATTTCTGGCGGCGGCCGTTGTGGGGTATGTTTGTATCTATTTTCTGCTGCGCTGGGTGCGGAGCCACAGCTTGTATATTTTTGCCGCTTACTGCACGCTGCTGGGCGGTGGTTATCTCCTCTATTCCTTTATCACATGATCCGTTTGGGGCTGCTTTTCCTTTTGTTGTCGGTGACGGCTTGTCAGCCGCCGCCGCCCACTCCACCGCCATTGCCTACGGCCGTGCCCCTGCAAATTTTACGTATCGGCGTCGCCACCACTGTTTCCCCCTTAGCTGATCTCATCGCTGAACCATATGCCCAGGTTGCTGACAATGTGGCTGTGCAGTTTGTGCCGGGGAATACGGCCGTTCTCCTGGCTGATTTGGGTACGGGTAATCTGGATGCGGTGCTGTCACCCTATGTCCCGGAAGGGGAGGAACGCTGGTTTAATCCGGTGGCGCTGGATGGGTTGGTGTTGGTAGTCCATCCTGATAACCCGGTGACCGGTTTATCGTTGGCGGAGGTGCAGGCGGTGTTTAACGGCCGTATCACTCATTGGTCTGCTTTGGGTGGTGCGGATCAGCCTATTACGCTCATCAGCCGGGAAGAAGGGTCAGGTGTAGGCGCTATCTTTCAGAATCGGGTGATGGCGGAACAGCGTATTAACATCAATGCCCGCGTACAGGCGGGGGACGAGGCGCTGCGCACGGCCGTAGCAGCTGATCCGGCGGCAATTGGCTTCAGCCTGATGGGGGCAGCGGATGCAGTGAAGGTGTTGGCGGTAGACGGCCGTATCGCTGCGCCGGAAACTGTACAAGACCAGAGTTACCCGCTGACGACGCCCATCTATTTCATCAATCAAACGCCGGCCGAACCTGACGGCGCTTTGCGGGGGTTTCTGGCCTGGCTGCAAGCGGCGGTGGGGCAGGAGATTGTGGGGATGAGATACGGCCGGGTGCGGTAGTGGGGACAGCAAATTTGGGAATAAACGAATTGGTCAATTTGGCCGTAAAACAGTGTCGACAAAACGGCCGCACGTGACGAAACATTTGGTTAGACAGATACCCGGCTTCTGATTATAATTGACTCTGCAACTGAATTGTGAAAAGATGACCTGCCGGTAAACAAACTTTGGGTCTGAGCAAAGCCTGATCGAACTGGATCAGGCTTTTTTAATAGGGGAAGATCAAGTAATTGGGCAGCGTCACGAATACCCAGTTACCCAATTACCAAAGGAGTAAAAAATGAACAGCCAAACCTTCATTGAACTGGATGAGAGCTACGGCGCACACAATTACAAACCCCTGGATGTGGTGATTGACCGGGCTGAAGGCGTTTGGGTGTATGATGTAGAGGGTAAGAAATACCTGGACTGTCTGGCGGCGTATTCGGCTGTGAACCAGGGACATTGCCATCCTAAAATTCGGGCAGCGGCCATAGCCCAAATGCAGCGGGTGACGTTGACTTCCCGCGCTTTTCGCAATGATCAGATGGGGCCGTTTTTGCAGGAATTGTGCCAGTTGACGGGGTATGAGATGGCTTTGCCCATGAACACGGGAGCGGAAGCGGTGGAAACGGCCGTCAAAGCCGCTCGCAAATGGGGTTACGAGGTCAAAGGTGTGCCGGATAATCAGGCGGAAATTATCGTCTGCGCCGGGAATTTTCACGGCCGTACCACCACCGTCATCAGTTTCTCCAGCGAAGAAGCCTATAAGCGTCATTTTGGCCCCTTCACCCCCGGCTTCAAAATCATTCCCTATGGCGATGCGGCCGCCCTGGAAGCAGCCATCACTCCCCACACCGTCGCCTTTCTGGTGGAACCGATCCAGGGCGAAGGCGGCGTCATCATTCCTCCCGCAGGCTACCTCCAGGCCAGCTACGACATTTGCCAGGCCAACAACGTCCTCTTTATGGCGGATGAGATACAAACCGGGCTGGGGCGCACCGGCCGGCTGTTTGCCTGCCAGCATGAAAATGTGCGGCCTGACGTGACCATTATAGGCAAAGCGTTAAGCGGCGGGTTTTATCCTGTCTCGGCCGTATTGGCCGCTAGAGAAATCCTGGGCCTTTTCCAACCGGGCGATCATGGCAGCACTTTTGGTGGCAATCCCCTGGGGGCAGCCATTGGCCGGGCGGCGCTGCAAGTTCTGGTGGATGAAGGATTGGCGGCGCGTTCCCGTGACCTGGGGGCCTATTTCAAAGGGCGGCTGGAACGCATTGAGAGCGATCATATTAAGGAAATCAGGGGCAAAGGGCTGTTTATCGGGGTGGAACTGCACACTAATGCCCGCCGTTTTTGTGAAAATTTGCAAGAACAGGGTATCCTGTGCAAAGAGACGCACGGCACGGTCATTCGTTTTGCCCCGCCGCTAGTCATCAAAAAAGAAGAGATTGATTGGGCCATGCAGCATATTGCAGCGGTATTGATGATGGATTAGAAATAGCTTATGGGTTTGTTGGAGATTTTTCTGGTCGTTGCCCTGATTTTAGCGGCCAATTTAGTAGAACAGTCCCAAGATGACACATTTATCAAGCTGTTTGACAGGCTTTTGCTCCTGTTGAGCATTCCCTTGTTTGTGGCTGGCGTTATTCTGGTATTTACCACGCCGGAACAGCTGACCGCAGTGGGTTTTGCGCCGGGAACGCCCCAATTCCCTTTTACCAATACGGTGGCTGTCGGGATTATTTTGCAGGCAATGGCTGTTTGGGGGATTGTATTTAGTTTTCGTTCCACCCGGCACAGTCTGGAAAAAAGGCTTCCGGTAAACCCTTATTCGCCGGTGCATACGTTGGCCCTGGTGTTAAGCGGCTGGTTGGTTGGTTTTGCCCTCCTCCCCTTGACGCAAGGGTTGGATAGTTTGCTGGAGACGGCCGAACCTGTTTCCATCTCTGTCATCGTTTTGCAGGAACTGGCTTTTTTCGTTGTGGCCCTGTTGGGGGTGGGGCTGTTTATCCGGCGCACCCCGGCTCAGGTAAATGAGCGTTTGGGGCTGGGAGCAGTTCCGGCGCGCTGGCTGATAACGGCCGTTGGCTGGATACTCTTGCTCATTGTGGTACAGGCGGCTGCCGGTGTGCTGTGGAGCATGATTAACCCGGAGCAGGCGACCGTTGTAGAAGACCTGGCCAATCTTTTGTATGAGAATATGGATTCTCCCTGGGCCTGGCTGGCATTGGCTTTGGCTGCCGGTTTGGGTGAAGAAACCTTGTTCCGGGGGGCGCTGCAACCTGTCTTTGGCAAATGGGTTACGGCCGTATTCTTTGCCTCCATGCACATCCAATACGGTCTTTTAACGCCGGCCACCTTAGCCTTATTTATCATCGGTCTTTCCCTGGGTTTTATCCGGGAACGATACAATACAACACTGGCTATCATCGTTCACGCCGGTTACAATTTAATCTTGGGCTTAGCTACGTATTATGCGGGGACGTTTTTTTGACCGTCCCCGGCCATTTTGCTATAATGCCAACCCTTGTCGGGGCATGGCGCAGCTTGGTAGCGCGCTTCAATGGGGTTGAAGAGGTCGTGGGTTCGAATCCCGCTGCCCCGACCAGCAGGATGGAGACGCCGCGTACATTACGTGGCGTTTTTTCATTCTATGACGGGCCGCGTAAAGACGTGAAAACGTGTTACGTCTTTACGTTTTCACACACTACGCACTAATTTATGGAAAACAAAACGCCAAACACCCGCGCCAAAAAAATCCTGAACACGGTCATTGCTGCGCTGCTGGCTGTGGGTGCGGCGCTGATCGCTGTTTCCCTGACGGCCGAATTTCTGGGGCTGGATTTGACGCCGGGATTCGGCGTCGTGCAGATGTTTCAACTGCTGCTGGGTATTAGCAGTATCACCCTGGCTATTTTTCTCTGGATGCGGCAGAAGCGGGGTGATGCACCTCGTTCGCTGCAAGCGGATATTGGCGTGCGGCTGGCCGCTACGGGGCTGGTGTTTGCTTACGTGACTGGTTTTTCCGATTTGCTGCTGATTGGCACCCACGTCAACCCGCGTTTTGAACGGCCGTTTGTCGGGCCGTTGCAGTTGGGGGGATTGGTCTTGTCCGTTCTGATTATCCTGGTGGGCATTCTCCTCTACTACACCAGCCGCGGCGTCCGCGCCAAATCCTCTATGGAATTTATCGCCAACGGGAATAGCGATGACAAAGTGGAGGGATGACAGGCGGAAATATCCCAATTACCAGTTGCTCAATTACCGCAATCCCTCTAACAAAAACTCCTGATTAAGCACCCGGAATACGGCCGTATCCACCGGCGGCAGTTGATACGTCAGGAAAAACTCTACCGTTTGACCCGGTTCCACTGTCCAGGGGAAAGCCGGATTGGTGGATTGCAGCACCCAGGCTGATCCATCCTGCGTGGTCAGGCTTACGTCTGGTACCGTCACCACTACCGCCTGCGTTCCCTGATTGGTAATCAGTCCGCTCAAAATCAGGTTGGTCTGGTCTGGCGATACGTCAGCCCGCAGCAGAGAAATGGCCGTGTTTTGCGCAGCGGCGTCATTGCCGGAATAAGGCAACGTGACAGTAACCTGTGCCCCTGTATCCTTTCGTGTTACCAGCCAACTCAGAGAATTACTGTTCAGGTTCAGGGGAATCTGGTATCCGGCTGTGGCCTGGGCTGTCTGGTTGGCATTGAGGAAACTGGTCAGCGGCGGGAAATTGCCCTGCTGGCTGGCTGCCGGATTCAGCGCGTACTGGTTGCCCAAATCATCTATCAGGATCATATCCAGCAGCGTAGCGTCATAAGCGGTCAAACCCACATTTTGTATTTGATAATCAACCAGATAAAAAGCAAAACCGGGCGGGATTTCCGGCCGATCCACGATGTATATGGTAGATACGGCCGTCAACTGCAAATCTCCCAACTGCGTCGTTTCTCCCAGCCCCACCACATTCCCGGCAGCCGAGGCAGCCTCCGTTACCTGAAAACGGCCGGTAGCTACCAATCTCTCGCCATTACCCGCTTCCAGCAAAATTAACGTAATGCCCGGCGTCTTCTGCGAATAGACGCTCTGATCAGCCGTCGGAACCGGTTGGCGGCTGTCAAAAGTATACGTATATTCCACCCCGGATTGCGTTTTCAGTACAATCTCATCTCCTGGATTCAACTTTGCCAGGAGGTTGGCATTCATTTCCGTATCGGGTAAGCCCATCACGTAATTGACAATAGTGCCATACACCCAGGAAGCAGTTCCATCCCCGGAAACAGTCGGCTGCCAGACGCCATCCTCACCTACAACGTCTACGTCAATGGCGTAGTCCGTCCCCAAAAAGGAGAGGGTGAGGGGGACATCCACCGTTCCGGTAATGGTAGAAACGCCGTCCATGATGACCCAGGCCGGTTCATCAGCCACAGCCACCCTTTCTGCACCGCTGGCAAAAGGTGTGGGGGTGGGATTGCCCCCAACACTGTCGCCGCCGCGAGATCGGATCACAAAGAAAAAGAGAATACAGGCAGCCACGCCGGCCAATACCAAGCTGACAATAATGATAGGGACAGCTCGATTGCCAATCCATTGGTTTGCGTTGTCAAATGTTCCAGAGTTGGAACCCGTTTCCTGAGAGGTAGCAGGCTCTTGAGGGCCATTTTGCGGCTCTTGCGACATAGACTTTACGACCTTTTATTTTAGGGGATGCCGCCAGGCAATGGCTGCGGCGCGACCCGAACCAGAATATCGGAATTACCGGCCGCCACGACCTGGCTGTGGTTTAAGAAAGGAACCTCGACCCGGACGGCTCCTGTAGATTTAATGCCGGCAAACTGCACCAGTCCGGCTTCATTGGTATGACCAAAGGCAATAAGCTGCCCGCTTCCGTTATCATAAACGGCTACGGCCGCATTCACAATCCCTTCCGTCAGTTCCGGTTGAAAGTTATTGTTTGCATCATAGTAAACCGTCACATTGATGGTTATGGCTTGTTCCGCCCCGCCGGATGGTGTAGCGGTAGGTAACGGTTGAATAATGACCACCGGCGGTGGTTGCGGCGTAGGCGTAAAGAATTGGGAGAAGTCAATGGGTGTAGGTGTGGGGAAAGGGGACGGCGTGGGGAAAGGTGTGCTGGTGGGCACAAATCCGCCGCCGCCGCCATTTCCGGG
This sequence comes from Ardenticatenaceae bacterium, assembly GCA_027054335.1. GTDB lineage: Bacteria > Chloroflexota > Anaerolineae > Promineifilales > Promineifilaceae > JAJRTP01. The sequence goes on along the minus strand of JALUPA010000473.1, from coordinate 15,271 downwards.
CGGCGGTGCGACGTGGGTTGCTGTAGCCGTAGGTGTGGGTGTGGCCACTGTTTGCACGCAGGATAGGGTATAGGTATACAAGGCCGCTTCATCCAATGGTGGCGGATTGACCGGCCCTACCTCAATAAAAAGCCAACCGGTATAAGTGGACAGCCAGGATACCTTGCTGCCCAAATTACCAATTGCTTTGTCATCATTACCGATGGGCGGATTGAAATCGTTCCCATTGGCATCCAGCAAAATCATATTGGTATCGGCCGGAGAGCCAGAGGGTATTTCTGTGTCGCAAGTGTAAAAGATGCCTGGTTTCACCCACAGCTTAAACATATCCGTATCTTGTACGCTGCCCAGAGTAGGTACAAATGTCAGGGATTTTGTCTCACCCACAACGGCGAGACAGGCAGTTTCTATCGTGCTGTTGTATTCGCAGGCGTCGGCTCCGGTGGGGAAACCGGGCGGCGGCGTGGGCGTGTCCTGGACGGTTTGCGTCACCTGGAGGCAGTACGTTTTATTGACCGGATCAACCGGCGCCTTGTTACGCACGCGGGCGTAGAAGTAACCGTCGGAATTGGCGGTGAAGGTAACCCTGGAGGCAAAATTGCCGGGAGACTGGTCATCATTACTTCCGATAAGATTTTGGTTGCTGCTATAGACGTCCAGCGTGGTGTCCAATCCGGCCGTCAGACTGGAAGTGGCAATGTTGTAGGTGATGCCGGCTTTGCCCCACCAACGGAAGTAATCCTCGTCTCCTGGCGGATAAAATGTCAGGCTGCAAATGGTGGGGGCGTTGGCGGCTGTATCGCTGGCTTCGTTAAAGTTGTTGTTTGGTTCATACGCATCGGCAAAGATGGGCGGCCCGCCGGTTGCCGTAGCTGTAGGCGCCGGGTCATCATCCAGAATGGTAAGGACAGCGACTGTTCTGGAGGGATTGGTGGTGGCATTGGTGGGGTTGGACAGGGAGAGGATCACGGTTCTGTTGCCGTCTGAGGCGCCGTTGTTGATAATAGGCACGGTGAAGATTTGGGTCAGACTGGACGAACTGCTGGTGTAGGTAATAACACCGCTAACGGCCGTATAATGCTGACCGGCAATAGCTGTACCGTTAGAAGTGGCATATTGAACTGTGGCCGTCATGGTAGCGCCGGGCCGTGTGTTGATATTAACGGTGATGTTGGCGCTGCCGGCGTTTTCGTTGACAACGTAGTCTGTTGCGCCGAAACCGATAATGGGCAGTGTTTGATATTGGGGCGGAGCAGCCTGGGTGGGTTGGGAGCCGTACAGCCACATAAGAGACAGCACAAACAAGCCGATAAAGGCGATGCCGACGGGTATTCTGGTGGCGGAGTGCTTTCGTAACCGGTTCATAATGATCCTTACCATGACTACTGGCTTATTGATTTAATAACGTGTCGTTAGCGTGATTATAAATTGTGTGGCAGGCAATAGCAAGTAGGGGAACCTTGACACAATAAAAAGCCCGGCCTCTCGAATCGAAGCCGGGCTTTGGTTCAGGCGGAGAGGGTGGGATTCGAACCCACGGTGACCTCGCGGCCACAGTGCTTTTCGAGAGCACCCCAATCGTCCACTCTGGCACCTCTCCGGGGCGTGACAAGGTGACATGGTGAGGGGGTGAGGAAATGGGTCTCACGCATCACGCATCACTTGCCGTTTCTTAGTTTTTGAAAGAACTGCTGCAAAAGGTCTGCCGCTTCATCGGCCAGGACGCCCTCAGTCACGGTGACGCGGTGGTTGAAGCGGGTTTCGTCCAGGATGTTGACGATGGAACCGTGGGCGCCGAAGCGGGTATCTTTGGCCCCGTAGACCAGCCGGGGCAGCCGGGCCTGAATCATGGCCCCGGCGCACATGGGGCACGGTTCTAAAGTGCAGTACAGAGTGACGCCGAGGAGCCGCCAGTTGTCAATGTTTACGGCCGTATTCCTTAATGCTATCATTTCCGCGTGGGCTGTTGGGTCCTGACTGGTTTCCTTAAGATTATACCCCTGCCCGACGACCTGCCCGTCTTTTACGGCCACTGCGCCCACCGGCACTTCGCCCAATTCGACCGCCTTTTGCGCCAGTTGCAGCGCCAGCGCCATCCATTGTTCGTCAATAGCCTGCTGCGTTGTATTCTGCTGGGTTGCGTTCTGCTCATTGGTAATGTTCTGGTTCGTCACAATGAGGGGATTATAACAAAATCGGTTCGGCCTTCAAACCGGCGCTTTCTAAATGCAACAATTCTAATTCTGAAAGATGTTTGATAGGGGCGGGATGGCGCGGAACGGCCTTGGTCAAACGAAAAAACGTTATTCCGCGCCATCTCGCCCCGCATACGGCCGAAATCGGGGCGAGATGGGCGGGAGACAACGCCATTTTGCCAAGACAAGGCATTGGCCCGCCCTTCCCGCCCCTACGGTTGATTCCAGAATTGGAATTGCTGCTATCATAACCATAACCTGGTTAGATAAATAATCTCACGCTTGGCTCAGAGGTAATAATGAAACGTACCACTATCACAATAATACGGCCGTCTCACTGTTCCGCTTTTGCCCTACTCCCCCTCATTTAATGAATCATCCTCCACCAGCAAAACTACTTTGCCGATATTCTTGTTTTGGGCTACGTACTCATGCGCCTGCTGCGCTTGCTGGATGGGGAACGTCCTGTCAATAATCGGCGTCAATTCGCCGGAGCGCAGCAGGGGCCAAAAGCGGGATTCAAACTGGCGAGTAATCTGGATTTTCTCGGAAGGCGACCGGTTGCGCAGGGTGGAGCCGATGATCCGCAGCCGGTGGCGCAGGAGCAGCCCCATGTTCATTTCGCCTTGCGCCCCGCCCAGCAAACCGATGTTCACTAAACGGCCGTATCGCCGCAACGCCTGCACATTCCGGGACAAATAAGAGCCGCCCACCGGGTCTAATATCAAATCCACCCCTTCGCCAAATGTGGCCGCCATCACCTTCTCCAAAAAATCCTCCTCCTGGTAATTGATAGCCACGTCCGCCCCCAACTCACGGCAAAACTGGATTTTCCTGGTACTGCCGGCCGTGACAATGACCGTCGCTTCCATCGCTTTTGCCAGTTGGATAGCGGCCGTACCCACGCCGCTGGCCCCGGCGTGAATCAACACCGTCTCGCCATGCGCTAAATCTCCTTCCAGCAGGAGATTGACGTAGGCTGTAAACCAGACTTCGGGTACGGCTGCGCCCTGGGCAAAGCGCCATTCATCCGGCAAACGCAGCAGCATCTCCGCCGGCACGGCCACTTGTTCGGCATAGCCGCCGCCGGGCAGCAAAGCGCACACCCGGTCGCCCACTGCCCAATCGGTGACGTCTGCGCCTACGGCCGTAATCACCCCGGCCATCTCCAGCCCCAAAATCTCCGACGCCCCCTCCGGCGGATTGTAACCGCCTCGCGCCTGCAACAAATCGGCCCGGTTGACGGCCGTGGCCTTCACGTCCACCAACACCTCCGTCGGCCCATACGTCACATCCGGCACATCCTGCCACACCAACTGCGGCCCTTTTCCCGTCTGGTGTACTACAATCCCTTGCATGACAACCACCTCACAATCAGGTAAACTTTGAAAGTGGCAAATACTTGCCGCCTTGCAACATTGCAACTCTGCAACAATTACAAACCATAAGGTAACACAAGATGACAAAACGAGAAACCTACACCGTAGAAGTGGCCGGAATCACCCGGCATTTCCCCCTGTTTGAAGTCGCCCCCGGCATCCGCATCGCCATCTTCAACATGCTGGGCGACACGATCATCGTCAAAGCCGCCGCCGCTGCCCTGGCCGAAAAGCTGAAAGGAGCGCACGCCGACGTGCTGGTGACAGCCGAAGCCAAAAGCATCCCTCTCATCTACGAAATGAGCGCCCTTATGGGCCTGCCCTACATCGTCCTGCGCAAAACGTACAAAAGCTACATGGGCGAAGCCATCATGGCCTCCACTGTGTCCATCACCACCGGCCAGCCACAAACGCTCTACCTGGATGAAAAAGACAAGGCGCTCATCAAAGGTCGGCGGGTGGTCATTGTGGACGACGTGATTAGCACAGGCAGTACGCTGAAAGGGATGGAAGCTGTGGTCACGGAAGCCAGCGGGGAGATTGTGCAGATTGCGGCCGTTTTCACTGAAGGGGATCAGGATTGGAGCCACGTGATTGCCCTGGAAAATCTGCCGGTTTTTTCCAGTTAACCGCAATCCCCAGGGGCGGCCCCAAGGGGCACCCGCAATTGGGTGGGTACAAGACCCACCCCCTACTTAACCGTTTTCTCTCCCCCAAAACGGCCGTTTTGCGCTACAATGCTTCTGTCTTTGCGTAAACCGACCCGATTCACCAGATAAGGAAAAACCCCATGTTAAATCTCGCCCTGCTATTGGCAGAAGCCACCCGTCAGGACCGGAACGCACGGCCGTTATCTTTAACGAGATGAAATTGCCCTACGCCGCTGTCAATGCCGCTGCCAATCAGGTAGCCAATGGCTTGACGGCTATTGGCGTCCAACCCGGTGACATCGGCAAAATAGATGAGGATGGCTACATTTATTTCGAATATATGACGCCACGATCCTGTTTTTCAGAAGTGAATCAGAACGAACAGCCTACGAAGAGTATCTACAAGGTCACATTCCTGGCGCGGCCTTTTTTGATCATCAACAATTTTCAGATGCCAGTAGTGATTATATGTACATGGTGCTGCCTGAAGCTGATCTTGCCACCCAAATTGGCAACATTGGCATCGCTGAAGATTCGGAAGTCGTTTTTTATACGACCGAAATGCTTTCCTGTGCAACCCGCGCCTGGTGGCTACTCCGTTATGCAGGCCATAATAATGTGCGCGTTCTTAACGGCGGGCTTGCTGCCTGGAAGAAGGCTGGTGGCAAAATCGAACAGGAAGCGCGGCAATATGAACCATCCCAATTTGAGAGTCATCTCAGGCCAAATATGTTCGCCAGCAAAGAAGAGGTTCAGGCGGCAGCCGTCAATCCCCTTGACTGGCATTACCTGAGAGGTAAACCCTTCTTTATGTGCCTGATGGCCGGGCTGCTTAAACCAAAAAACAGGATGCTTGGCGTTGACCTGGCGGGGCGGGTGGAAGCGGTTGGCAGAAATGTAAAGGCGTTTCAGCCGGGTGATGAGGTATTTGGAAGTGGTCAGGGTAGTTTTGCTGAGTTTGTATGTGTTACTGAAAACAACCTTGTATTGAAACCAGCCAATTGTTCGTTTGCGGAAGCAGCAGCCGTTCCCGTGGCGGCGCTCACTGCCTTGCAAGGTCTGCGCGATACGGGACAGATTCAGCCGGGACAAAAGGTTTTGATTAACGGGGCGTCTGGGGGCGGGCCAAGTAGTCCCCGTGATAGATAGGCGTTACCCGTTAAGCGAAGTTGCTGAAGCTGTCCGGTATCTTGAAGAAGGACACGCCCAGGGAAAAGTAATCATAACTGTGACAGATTAGAACCAACGCGGGCACGATATGGCGAGTACGGCCGTATTTATATGCGTGGGCTGGAAAAACACACCGTGAGGTTGTATTAGTTTTCGATGATGATGGTGGGCAAGTATAGTTGATAAGAAGGATTGTTCGCAAAATCGGCGTCTACCACTTGCACGACGTTCAGCCGGGGAGCCGGAGAAGGGTCATACGTATCCAAAACCGGCTCTCCGTTCTGCTTCATCACGGCCAATACCTGATCCACGGACGCCTCCGGGTGAGCCTGTTTGATGATGGCCCAGGCCCCCGTCACGTGAGGCGCGGCCATCGAAGTGCCTTGTTTGGTTCCCGTACCGCCGCCGGGAATCGGGGCGACAACGGCCGTACCCGGGGCAAACAAATCCAGAAAATCAGCCCGGTTAGAAAAGGACGCCACGTTATCCTGATCATCTGTTGCCCCCACGCTGACGGCCGTAGAAATACAAGCCGGTGAACTGAGAGCATCCCGGTAACCGTTATTTCCCGCAGAAACAATAGTGGCAATGCCTGCCTGCCGCAGTTGGTCAATAGCCGCTTTACGGCCGTATTCGCTGCTGTCACAAATATCCGTGTAACGACCGCCACCCAGACTCATATTCACCGCAGCAATGTCATACGCATCCCGCAGGTCATACACCCGCTCCAACGCGCTGATCTGATCGCTGGTAAAGGACAAAACACAATCGGCCGTACCGCACCAGGTACGGCTGGTGAACAGAGAATAGATTTGTATGGAGATAATCGTGGCGTCTTTGGCTACGCCGGCCATCTGCCCATCATTTCCGGCAGCAATACCGGCTACGTGCGTACCGTGTTCGCAATTGCGCCGGGCGGTGCTGTAACCGGCCGTCTCAGCCACACAATCGTCAGCCGAACCAGGCGCAGTGGAAGCGGCAGCCTGATTGGGGCACAGGGAGGTAGATTCATAATAGGCGCTGGTAGTGGAATAGCACGCTTCGGACACGATGCGGCTGCCGCCGATAGTAAAGGCAGGGTGGGTATTGTCCACGCCGGTATCCAGAATGGCAACAGTTTGCCCCACGCCGGTGTATCCTTCCTGCCACGCCTGATCGGCAGCGATGAGGGGAATGGTGCTACTCAGGTCGGGCGGCGCGGGAACGTCTTCCTCGATGACGCTGACCAAAGGCATGTCGGCCAGCAAATTCAGGGCGGCCGTATCCACTTCCAGGGCCATGTAGGGGATAAAATGATAATCGGCGACGAGGCGGGTATCGGTGTCGGCCAGTTGGATGAGGACGGCCGTTTGTGCGGCATCCAGGGCGACACCCTCATCCAGCGATTGGGCGCCAAACACGGCCGTTGGTTCCAAACGCACGATGACCCGGACACGGCCGTATTCCTGCGCAGCAGTTAACAAAGTATTCAGTTGTGTTTGGGGCGGGGGTTGAGCGGATACGGCCGTATCTCCCCAAAACAGCCTGGCAGACAAAACGGCCGTCAATACAAAAAACACCCCCCACAAAGCAAAACGAACCCATCCCGTCTGGGGGCGAATACAGAGGCGATACTTCATGCCGTTAATCACGATTATTCTCCTGAGAACTTCTCTAAAATTTCCCTGACAATGAAACGGCCTCTCCCCGGGGTAAAGAAGACTTTTCCTCCTGCCATTTCTGAGGGACGCTTATTCTAACGGGAGAATATCATTTGACCAGAAATTGGGTATAGCTAATCCGTCATGGTATGATTGTCATAGGTGAGAAAATGCCGCGATTAAGTCAATGGTATATTAAATCGGCGCTGCTTTATCTGCTGACAGGCTTTTCCATCGGGATGCTTATGCTGGCAAACAAGGGCATCTCGTTTTATCCGGCCTTGTGGCGGCTGCTGCCGGTGCATATCGAATTCCTGCTTATTGGCTGGACGGCGCAATTTGTCCTGGGAGTGGCCTTCTGGATTGTCCCCCGCTTCTGGCAAGCCCCGCGCCGGGGCGATGAGCGGAGTGCTGTGGCCGCTTATATTTTGCTCAACCTGGGTATTTGGGCAGTGGTGCTGGGGGTCTGGCTGGGCGTGTCTTCTTTTATTTTGCTGGGGCGGATGTTAGAGGGTACGGCCGTACTCGCCTTCGCCCGGCACATCTGGCCCCGTGTCGTCGGCCGGGAAGGGTAACCCCCACTTCTACGTCGCCCCGTGTGGCTGGGTGCTGCTTACCACAGCCTATCTTCTACAACCCTGCCCCATAAACCTCACGAGCCACCTCCACCGCTTCCGCCTCCGGACGACCGCGCCAGGTAGCGTCTTCCTGGGAGCGCACAATAAAATCAACCGCTTCCCGCGGCGAATCGGTAACGATGAGCAGTTCCAGGTCACCAGCTGAGATTTTGCCTTCAGCCAGCATTGTGCCCCGCAGCCAATCCAGCAAACCGCTCCAATAGGCAGAACCGAACAAGACAACGGGGAAATTCTTCAGCTTGCCGGTTTGAATCAGGGTCAACGCCTCAAACGTCTCGTCCAGTGTGCCAAAGCCGCCAGGAAAAATAACAAACCCCCGCGCCGCCCGAATGAGCATCACCTTGCGGGTAAAGAAATGGCGAAACTCCATGCTGATGTCTACATACGGGTTGACATGCTGCTCAAAAGGCAGTTGGATGTTGAGGCCGACGGATAAAGCGCCCGCTTCCCTGGCCCCCTTGTTGCCCGCCTCCATAATCCCCGGGCCGCCGCCGGTGATGATGCTGAAACCGGCCTCACCCAGCAGCCGGGCGGTAGCCACGGCCGTATCATACTGCACCTCTCCTGGCCTTACCCGCGCCGAACCGAAGATGGTTACGGCCGTGCCCACATCCGCCAGCCGGTCCAACCCCTCCACCAACTCCCCCATTACCCGCATCACCTGCCAGGTAATCGTCTTCTGAAACGGCCGCGTATCCTCCGCCCCCGCCAAAAACTTCTCATCCTCAGTCAACCTACTGTTTTTCCCGTCATTCATAATCGTCACCTCGCAACGTGATGCGTGATACGTGACAGTTTCTCACGTATCACGTATCACGCCTTCACGTTTCATCACAATCAACGTAATGTCATCAAACTGCGGCGTCTCCCCTGCGTGGTCCCGGATGGCTTCCGTCACGGCCGTCACCACCTCCACTGCACTCTCCGATTGGTGTTCCCGCGCAATCATACTCAGGCGGCGCAGACCAAACTCATCAAAATCCTCATTAACCGCCTCCGTCACCCCATCCGTGTACAAAACCAGCGTATCCCCCGGCAAAAATTCCAGCGTCTGGTTGCCAATCTCCACCTCCGGCAGGATGCCCAGGGCCATGCCGTTGGTCGTCAGCAGCGTTGCTTCCCCTTTGGCCCGTAGCAGGAGCGGGGGATTGTGCCCGGCGTTAGCGTAAGTCAGCTGGCCCGTTTGCGGCTCATAAATGGCGTAAAACACGGTGACAAACATATCATTTTGGGCGTCCAGGCTGATGAGATGATTGGTGCGCATCAACGTTGAGGCCGGATCGCGCCGGTTGAAGCCGATGGTGCGCAGGATGGTGCGGCTGAGGGCCATGAACAGGGCCGCCGGTACCCCCTTGTCGGACACGTCGGCGATAATAATCCCCCAACGGCCGTCATCCAAAGCCAGAAAGTCATAAAAATCGCCGCTCACCTGCCGCGCCGCCTGCCAATAGCTGGCGACGTCACAGCCGGGGATGTCCGGGCTGCCGGAAGGGATGAGGCTGGCCTGAATCTCGCGGGCCACCTCCAATTCCTGCTCCAAACGGCTGCGCTCGGCCGCTTCCTGGTAAAGTTGGTGGTTGACCACGGCCGTGGCCGCCTGATGCGCTACGCCCGTCAAAATATTCAAACGGCGCGCGGAAAGGCCGCGGCCGTTTTCCGGCTCAATCCCCGCCAGCAGCGCCCCCACCAGATTTCCCCGCGCCTGCAAGGGAAACAAATACGCCGCGCTCGTCCCCATCACCTTGCCCAGCCAATCCGGCAAATAAATGCCGTAATAATCCCCCGTAGGCCGCAACTCGGCCAGCGGGTCGTCCGTCAATGCCTGAAATTCCTCCCGGCTGAGTGCCAGCGTCTCCAGCAGTCCCCGCTCCATCTCCCCCAGCCCGTAACTCGGCCCGGCGTGAAACAGTTCCTTCTCCGCGTCCCAAATCAGGATGATGGCCGATTCCACTCCCACCAACAGGGGAATGAGGCGAGTAATCGTGTCTAGAATCTCGTCCAGGTTGATAAGGCGGTTGACGGCCGCCGCCACCTGAAACAGCGCTGTATTGACCCACGCCTCCTCCTGCTGCGCCTGGCGCAATCTGGCATTTTCCAGCGCCACGGCCGTTTGCCGGACAATGTTATTCAACAGTTCTTCCCGGCGTCGCCGTAAACGGGCCGGATGATCATTATCGGGAAAATCTTCCACCACCAGCACACCCAACGTCTGATCCGTTGCCAGCAGGGGAACCAGGCGCAGCCGCTCACAGGAAATAGCCGCCGCCAGCCAGTCAGGAATTTGCAGCGTAGACAATGGCTGCCGCCCCACGTGAACGGCGTCCAGGGCGTGCCAGTCGCCAATGTGCAGCCGCAGCCGGGTTGTCGCTCCGGCCGCCTCTGCCGGAAGGCCGTATACCACAGCCTCACCGTATAGCTGCCGTTCCTCATCCCACAGAAAGATGAGGCAAAATTGACTGCCCACAAGCATGGGGGTAAGCCGGGCGACGGCCGTTAACATCTCCGCCACGTTCCGGCTCAGGCCAATCGCTTCCGCCACCTGCAACTGGGCTGTAGAGAGCCACGCCTGCTCCCGCTGCCGGGCCAACTGCCGCGCCTTGCTGATGACCACGGCCGTTTCCGCCGCCAATGCCTCCAGCGTCGTCTGATCTACCTCCGAAAAACAGCCCGGCTGCCGGCTCTGCACGTCCAACGCTCCCAGCACCTCGTCATCCATGATGAGGGGGATCGCCATTTCTGCCCGCGTGTACGCTTCCAGTTCGTTGAGCTGGCGGATAGAGCGGTCATCGTTTTCTGTATCGTTGCTGAGGATGGTTTGCCGCGCAGCGACGGCCGTGCCCACCAATCCCTGCCCCGGTTGCAACCGCATCCCCTGGGCCAAAAAATCCGGGGAACTGCTGGCTTGCATCACAATCTCCCCCGTCTCTTCAGCCACTTCGTAGATGTTGACCAGGTGAAAATGGAACGTCTCTTTGGTCAGCGTCACCACCTGGCGGTAAATCTCTTCCCGGCTCTGGCTGCGGCCAATCTGGCGGCCAATTTCCCCCACCAGGGCCAAATACGCGGCGCGGGTGCGTTCCTGCTCAAACAGTTGGGCGTGGGCAATGGCTGCCGCCGCCTGATTAGCCAGAATGAGCAGCAGGCGCATATCTTCTTCATCAAATTTATGGGGTTGGCTGCTTTGCGCCGCCATGATGCCCATCACTTCATCGCCGCTGATCAGGGGAATGAAGATGGCCGAACGGGGCGGATCAGGGCTGATGTAACGGGGTTTGGCCGGCAGCCGCTCTATTTCCCGCTGGAAATCGCGCACCAGCAGCGGCTCCTTGCTCTGCCGCACCCAACTGACGATGCCGCCGTTTTCGTTCAGGTCAAAGGTTTGCGGGGTGTTTTGGATACGGCCGTTCACCATCCAGTACAAAATGCGGTATTGATTGCCGTGGAACAAGCCCACCTGAAAGGTGCAATTGTCAATAATTTGCCCCGCCTGCTCGGCAATCAGAGCACATAAAGCCGCCACATCCAACTGCGCTTCCACAATAGCCCGGCCTGCTGCACTTAACGCTTCCAGTTCCGCCACCCGGCGCACCAACTGCCGCCGCGAACGGTACCGGCGCACCGCAATCAGCAGCGCCGCCAGCATGATAGCCGCAAAAAGCACAAATGAAATAGACGGCCACGAAAGACCGTCTGTGAAGGATACCTGGGCTAAAATCATGAATCTGCCGAAAAAAGCCGCGGATTGCGCGGATTTGTCTGGATTTTTCTCTGGTAATTCTTTGCGATCTTTGCGTCCTTTGCGGTTTTTTCGGTAAAGTCAGCTCTTCTACTCTGAAAGAATCGCCTTTTTCGCTTCTTCCGGCGTCACGTAAATGGCAAACAACTGATCAAACCCTACGATAGAGAACACATCTTGCAGCTTGGGGCTTAACCCGGCCAGAACCAAATCACCGCCATGATGTCTGGCTCTACGCCAGGCTGATACCAGCGTGCGCAGCCCGCCGCTGTTAATGTACGTCGTTTCCGTCAAATCAACTACAAAGCGGATATACCCTTCATCGAGCAAATTTACCAGCACATTTTCCAAATCCCGGTTCTGTGTTTGGTCCAGACGGCCGTCCACCCCCACTAACCAGGTATCTCCCTCAAGCGCTTCATGCCAGACAGTCATCCGTCTACTCCCGCCTGATTTTCTTAACCAGGATCAGCGTGTTCCCCTGAACGGGGTCAAACTGATAACGCACCTCATCCATCAACTTACGCATAAAATGAATACCCAACCCACCTACCTGCAAACTGGCCAGAGCGGCCTCCCCTGTCAATTGATTAGGTATCGTGGGATCAGGCACATCATCAGGGTTAAAGACACGGCCGTTATCATGCAGCATCATCATAAAATCATCGCCGTCAATCTGCCAACTGGCAACAATATCGCCCCGCCCCTCACCGCCGTAAGCGTGTTCAATGATGTTGGTACACGCCTCGTCGCAAGCCAACTCCACATGAAATAAGGCCGATTCGTCTAAACCGGCCTCCTTCGCTCCCTGCACCATAAAAGCGCAAATATTCTTCACTTCTTCGTAGCGTCCGGGAACTGTGCGGACGTGCTTTTGACTCATCAGAAAGAGGAAACTGTAGGGCGATTTGGCAAATCACCCAACGTAATGCTAAAAACTGCCAACCGCGGCCGTCTGATCATCATACACATCAAACAGAGTTACCACACCGGCCAATTCCAACACCTCAGACACGCGCTCCGACGGCGCGGCAATAGCAATCCGCCCCCCCTTACCTTTCGCTTCGCGCAGCGCGGAAATCAGGGCGCGCAGCCCGGCGCTGCTCATATAACTGACGCCGGACAAATTGACAACGATATTGTAATTGCCGTCAGCCAAACATTCTTTGAGAATGGCGTCAAACCGGGGCGCGGTGCTGCTGTCAATACGGCCGTCAGCTACAACCAAATCCACTCGTTTCAGCGATTCTCTGGTGACAGTAAGATCAGACATGGAAAATAATCCTCCTCGTGAATTTATCCGCAGATGACGCAGATTTCACAGATTAAATCTGCGCCAATCTGCGTCATCTGCGGATTAGGGAAACGTGTAAGTCAGAGGCGATTATACCATTACATTGACAATTCACAATTGGCAACTCACAATTGGGGCATGGACAGATTACCGGCCGCTCTCAGGCAAAAAGCGGCTGAACTGGGGTTTACCATGATCGGCGTCACCCCGGCCCAACCGGCCCGCCGCCTGGAAGCGTATATGCGCTGGGTAGAGGCGGAGATGTACGGCCGTATGACCTACATGGCCCGCTCCGACCGCATCATCCGCCGCCAGGATTTGCACGTCATCCTGCCCGGCGTCAAAACTATCATCTGTGTCGGCCTGGATTATTACACCCACCGCCTCCCCGACGCCATCGCCCAAGACCCCAGCCGGGGCCGCATCTCCAACTACGCCTGGAACCGGGATTACCACGACATCATGCTGCCCCGCCTGCAGGCGTTGGCGGATTGGCTGGCGGCCGGGGCAGGTACGGCCGTCGCCCACCGCGTCTACACCGACACCGGGGCCATCCTGGAACGGGACCACGCCGCCAGCGCCGGCCTCGGCTTCACCGGCAAAAACACCCTCCTCATCCACCCCCGCCGCGGCTCCTACTTCTTCCTCGGCGAAATTTTAACGACGTTGGAGATTGGAGATTGGGGATTAGAGATTGGCGATCTCTCCTCACCCCCTCACCTTGTCACCTTGTCACCCAAGCAACTGAAAGTTGCACACCCTGTCACCTGTGGAACCTGCCGCCGCTGCCTGGACGCCTGCCCCACCCACGCCTTCCCCGAACCTTACGTCCTGGACGCCCGGCGCTGTATCTCTTACCTGACCATTGAGTTGAAAGGCTGGATTCCGCGGGAACTACGGCCGTTGATGGGTAACTGGATTTATGGCTGCGATATTTGTCAGGAGGTGTGCCCCTTCAACCGCTTTGCCCAACCAACTCAGGAAGAAGGATTTTATCCTGGAGATTGGAGATTGGAGGTTGGAGATTCCGCGCCCCAATCTCCAATCTCCAATCTCCAATCTCCCTTTTGGGACATTACCAATCCACCTCTGGCTGATATTCTTGCGTTGGATGATGAGGCGTTTGGGAAACGGTTTGCCCACAGCCCGATCAAACGCATCAAACGGGCGCGGCTGGTGCGGAATGCCTGCGTGGCAGCGGGAAATTGGGGATCGGAAACGGCCGTGCCCCACCTCATCCCCCTCCTCAGCGACCCGGAGCCGATTGTGCGCGGCCACGCGGCCTGGGCCTTGCGCCAAATTGGCGGCGGGGCAGCCCACGCCGCCTTGTCTGCCGCTCTGAAACGGGAGACGGATACGGCCGTGCTGGCCGAACTGAAAGGAGAGATTCTGTAGACCCAAAATCTTGCTTTTCTGCCGCGGATTACGCGGATTTGGGGGATTGGATTTGTAAAAATCTGCGTTAATCCGCGCAATCTGCGGCCGGGAATTTTGAAATTTGGGCATGGCTCAAAACCCAAAATTTTACACTTCAAGATTACAGCAGATGGAGGAAGGAACAGATTTACTCGACCAGACACATCTGTTCCTTTCCGAATCTGTTGTAATCATTTGTAAAGATGAAAAGATCGACCACATAATCTTACTTGTAAGCATCTTTTCTGTGTTTAAGATCAATGACAAATACAATAACCTTTTCATCATCAATTAGATAAAACAACCTGTAACTCCCGATTCTATACCGGTAAAATCCTTCAAATTCGCCCTTCAGCTTTCTAATATTTGCGCCAAAATACGGGTTATTTCGTAATTGTGGATAGACAACATTGACGATTTTTTGATACAGTTTCCGATCTGTTTTCTTTTTAACTTTTTCAAACGTTTTTGTCTCTGCAATCTTAAACTCAAACAATAGTATAGTCACCCTTTTTACTGTCTTCGAGACCTTGTCTTAAGTTGGCAAGCAGTTCCGCGTCATTTAGAATAAGTTCCATTTCTGCGTCATCAACGTACGCCACTGAAGTTAAATATTGCAGTGTGGCAAACTCAATAAAATTGGACAGGTTTCGTCGCTGGCCATCTGCGGCCGTTTTTATCATCTGGTAAATATCGTCATTTACCCTGAGAGTTATTGTTTTAGGCATAACACACGCTCCATTGAATAATTTTTAATCTATTGTATTCAAAAATATTCACAATATCAAGTGTTATGTTGTCGTAAAAATATAAGGCTGGACATATCTTTGAATCCATAGCAGTACAATCCTGCCTGGGCCTTGCACCAAATTGGCGGCACGGAAGCTCAAGCTGCCCTGACTGCCACATTGAATCGAGAAAAGGATACGGCCGTGCTGGCCGAACTGAGAGGAAACCGCCGCCACTAAACTAAACTTTGCTGATACTCACTGCAAACTAGCTGTAAACTATACATTGCTATCGAAATTGTAATGGTCAGCGGTTAGTTAAAATCAAAACAACCACAAACGATTAGCAAACTCATTGGGCGAGAGACCCGGAATAGGCAAACCTTGATGAGGACGGTCATTATACTCCTGCCAGAAAAGGTCTA
>JALUPA010000472.1 GCA_027054335.1 Ardenticatenaceae bacterium | reverse complement strand
ACACGGCAGACAGCCTCAGTCACGGCGCCTGCGTCGGGTAGCTGGCTGAGAATGTCCTCCATGAACGTTTCGGGGGACGGCCGTATCGGTTCCGGATCAATAAAACGGCGCGTCTGCAATTCCCTGAATTCCCACTCCGTCCGCCCCTTTCCTACTTCGGCCATGACAAACCCCTTCTTCTCGCGGGCTTCGCCAAAATCAATCCGCTCAATTGAACCGGGATAGACGATAGGAGGATGGATGTCCGCGCCGGACAAAAGCTGGTGTTTGTGAATGTGCCCCAAGGCCACGTAATCCAGCCTTTTGTCATTCACCATGCCTCCGCTGAGGACAATTTCGTGCCCCAACATCACGGCCCGCTCGCTGCCATATTTGGCCCCGCTTACGCTGGCGTGCGCTGTGAGGATAAGAGGAATATCAGGATCAGCTCGATCCACTAGCTTGCTCAACCGCTCTTGAAGCTGCCTCTCCATATATTCATACACTTCATCAGTAGACATACCAGCCGTTTCTTCGCGGGTAACAAAACGGCTGCGGGAAACCCAGGGAAGTGCGATAATTTGCACCGGAACGCCCACCTCATCCGGCAGCCACAACCTGACCCGGTCGGCCACGTGGACGTGGGGTACGGCCAGGGTATTAAATTCCTGCAAGGTATGGGCGCGGCCGGCTGCCGGGGAAATGTCGTGGTTGCCAATGAGCAATAAAGTAGGAATGCCCGCCTGGGAAAGGCGCATAATACGTTTGCCCCATTCCCGCTGGAAGGTAGGCTGCGGATTGCGGTCTTTGTAGGCGTCACCGGCAAAGATAACCAGGTCTACTTTTTCGGCTACGGCCGTAGCCACAATCTGATCCAGCGCAGCCAGAAAATCCATCACCCGCACCGGCAGGGCAGATTTGGGATCGTGACGGCCGTAATTGGCAATATCTATGTGAGCATCGGCAAAATGGAGCAGTTTAATCATAGAAGAAGATTTAATCCACAGATCGCGCAGATTAACACAGATTTTTTATCTGCACACTCTGGATAATCTGTGGATAAAGAGGTCAGTTATTGACCACAAGCTGATAATGAGAACCCCCGGAAGAGCCATAAATACGCTCCACCATCAAATAATACTGACCGGGGCCTAAAGCCGTCTGAATCACCTTATCCAGGTTGCCCGGCTGGGACGATTCACCACGAACCGATTTGTTATTGTCAAACAAAGTCAGCCGGTATTCGCTGCTGGCCGGAATCTGGGAAAGGCGAATGGTGACAGGAGTGAAGGTATTGATGCTGAAGGTGTAAGCATCGAAGAAATCTGTAGATTGGGTAAAATCGCCATTTTGCGGCACATTCAGGGTTAACGACCGGGCTACCGAAAAGTTGTCATCAAAATCACTCGTCCCATTCAGCACAACCGGCAGGTAAGTGGTTAAACGGCCTGGCGGTTGCAGCCATTGGACATAGGGAATCACGTTATTCTGATTCAGAATCGTGTCATTGCCGCCCAGCGCATACAGGGTGCGCCCAATAAATTGGCCGGTTGGCCAGGCCCGCGCCCGCGTAGTCAGTCCACCTCCTAAATCAAAGGGAACGTCTAACAACACCCAACCAGCCCCCGGATTGGCCGGATCATAAACTTCCATCTCAGAGACAGCCTTGTGATTCGCATCCTGACCGCCAAAGATGTACCAACGGCCGTCCGGCCCCACCGCACTACCTGCCCCGTACCGGGGGATATTCAAACCGGCCATCGTCTGCCAACTGCCCCCGCCCGGCGTCCAGCATTCGCCGCTGGACAAGAGAACGTTGTTATCATCCAAACCGCCAATAACGCAAATCTGCCCCCCTACGTAAGCGGCTGTATGCCCATAACGAGGCGTCAGCATAGCGGATGGTTGCGACCAGCTATTTCCGGCGATATTGTACAACCAGACTTGATTGTGAACGGCCGTCGTCGTGGTCAACGTTGGTTTTGTGCTGGCGCCACCCAACAAATAGTATCCATTATTCTGGCCGGGCACAGCCACCGCCGCCGACCAGCCGACGCCAACTGGCAAGGGGGCCGGGTTCGTTAAATCCCAGGCATTTGCGGCGATATTGTATACGTGGTGGCCGTTGGAAAAACTGTTGGCCGCACCGGTATCGCCGCCGGCCACGTAGATATTGCCATTGAGGTAGACGGCCGCTGCCTGACTCAAGCCTACATTCTCCGGCAAAGGAATTGTGGCGCTCATCGCCGTCCAGGTATTTGAGGGCGGATCATAACGGTATACCAGATTACTCTTTGTAGCCGTACCATCCACGCCCCCCACCGTATAAATCTGGCCGCCCACCGGCACAGAAGCCATCGCCGTTAAGCCAGACCATGAAGTAACCGGCAGTTGCTGCCACTGGGAATCAATTGGCTCGGCCTGAATGAATAAGTTTAAGTTTTTCTGGCCTGCAGTTCCCTGACTCCAATCGGCCGTTTCCACATAATACGTCACATTCTTCTTAATCGTAAACGTGACCCGTGCATTAAAACCAGTATAGTCGTCGTTGGACGTTACCGGCGTCAGACTGCCGCACGTGCCGATGAAAATGCCCAAGACAGTATCATAATTACTGGTTTGGGCGTCAATGGTGACGACGGCATTGAAGGCAGTTTGCAGAGAATACCAGACAGTGCGAAATCCTTTGGGGCTGGCCGGCGCGCCCCACATGTCGTTCAGTACTGGATCGTCGGGCGATTCCGTCATGTTGGTGACGTTAGTCGTGCCGCCAAAAGCGTTACCCGCAAAAGTCACCTCCGGCGCGTCATTGCACAAATCGCTGCCCGGCTTGCTTTCAGCCTGGGGAAATACGGCAGCAAAAGCAGCAGCCTCAGTAGGAATGAAGTCAGCGGGTGGAATAATCTGTCTGGTTGAATCGGCCGCAGCAGGTGAGGATGGACTTACGGCTGTAAGCCCCATCACCCCCACTACAGCCGCTAACAATAAAATGGTCAAAAGACGCATACACAATCTCCATGATCACGAAATCATCAATTCAAAAATTTCCTCAGTTGTGATAACGTTATCATATTGCTTGCCAGCAAGACCATCAATGAGCTTCTTGTCATTTGGCCACAAAGGCACATTTAACTCAATACTCAACGCTACAAACGCCGTGTCTTTAGGATCTACATCACGGCATATAGACAGAGCCTTTTCAAAACTTTGCTGTGAGATTGCCAGTTTAGGAATAACCGTTATCTCTGAAAATAATTGTCTGGTGAAGAAAATAAACTCGCTTTGTAAGCACGTCTTGCTGATGATTCTTTCTTGATACTTAGAAATTTCGCCAAAAATGAAATCGGGAACATAAATTTTCAGCGATTTGAAAATATCAAGGTAAAGTTCCTTTCCACTTATGAGGGCAGAGAACAAAACATTGGAATCCAGAACGACTTCCATAACTAGGTAAGTTCCTGTTTATACTCGTCCCATGTGGATGCGCGAATCGTCTCCAGCTCCTGAAAGTACGCTTGCTCATCCAAAGAACTTAATTCAGCCGAAATTTTTTTGAAGGACTGGCGGATTCTCATCCACCGTAAGGTACGAACAATTTCTCTCTGAACGGACTCTTGACCAAAGGCAACCAGGTCTTTTTCCGGGACTTCAATGGTTAATTGCATAAATACACCTTTATCCTGAAGTGACTATACAGGACACAGAGATTCTCAGAGAAGACACAGAGGGCACAGAGAGAACACAAAGATTTTTTCTCTCCGTGTTCTCTGGACCGCCTCTGTGTACTCTGTGTCCACCTGAATAGTTACATCCTGAAATCATCTGGAATTCTATTTAACCTATTTTAAGTATACGTTTGGCGGAAAGGGGTGTCAATTCGCGTATTACGTATCGCGTGCTGCGTAAAAATCCGCAGATACGCAATACGCTCTATGCTTTGCGCAGGGCCAGTTTCACATCCTGGTCACCCACAGAGAGCGTTGTTTCATACAAAGCATCCCCCATTGATCCGGCCGTCAAAGACAAAGCCAACGTCTCCTGAGAGATATAATCGGCAAACATCCGGAACGCCTCCGCTACGTCCCCCGCGGCCTCATACGCCAGATGAATCCGATCCGAGATTTCCAGACCGGCGTCCTTACGCATGTTGTTGACGTGGCGGATAATGTCACGGGCATATCCTTCCCGGATGAGTGCGGGGGTCAGTTCAGTATCTACGGCTACGGTGACACCCTTGTCGCTGGCTACGGCCGTGCCCCCCCGCGATTCTGTCTGCACCAACACGTCCTCAGCCGAAAGCTGCACCGTTTCACCGGCCACTTCCAGACTCAACACACCGCCGGATTGCAGCGTCCGCGCCGCTTCCGCCGGATCAAGCTGGGCCAACGCCTGCTTGATTTGCGGGAACAGCTTGCCAAACTTTGGCCCCAGCACGCGATTATTAGGCATCAGCTTGTAATTGACCAGTTCGCCCACTTCCGAGACCACCTCAATCTCCTTGACGTTGATCTCCTCTGCCAGAACGCCGGCCAATTCGCGCAAATCTGCCTGCTCCTGCTGGCTGCCCACATTGACCCGCGCTTTGGCCAACGGCTGGCGCAGCTTGACGTCGGCCGCAGCCCGCGCCGCCCGGCCCAGGCTGGCAGTAGTGATCGCCAGACGCATCTTGTCCAGCAGCCGCCGGTTCAGCCCTGCCGCGTCTGCCGCCGGATAAAATGTATGATGGATACTGGCCGGCGCCGACTCATCCACGCTGCGCACCAGATTTTGATAGATCGCTTCTGTGGTAAAGGGGATAAACGGAGCCAGCAATTTAGCAAATTCCACCATGACGTGATACAGCGTAGCATACGCCGCCTTCTTGTCCGCATCCGCCTCACTCTTCCAGAAGCGCCGCCGGGAACGGCGCACGTACCAGTTGCTCAGATCATCCAGGAACGTTTCCGCCGCTTTTGTCGCCTTCTCCGCATCATATACGTCCAGCGCCGCCCGCATTTCTACCGTCGTCTCCCGCAGCCGCTCCACAATCCACTCGTCCATCTGGGCGTGTTCGGAGATTGGAGATTGGAGATTGGAGATTGGAGATTCCGGCATCCAGCCATCCAGATTGGCGTAAGAGACGAGGAAGGAGTAAACGTTCCACAGGGGAATGAGGAAGCGGCGGCGGGTTTCATCGCCCCGGTGGAAGCCGAAACGCAGGTTTTGATCCGGCTTGCAACTGGCGTAAAGCCAGCGCATAGTATCAGCGCCCATTTTAGCGGCGGCGTCGTTGAACTCGATGGCGTTGCCCCAGGATTTGTGCATTTCCCGGCCGTCTTCCGCCACCATCGTCGCGTAACCAAACAAATTCTTAAACGGGCCAACGCCGTCCGCCATCAACGTGCTTTGGGCCAGCAAACTGTAAAACCAATTGCGGAACTGGCCGGGGAAACTCTCGCTGATCCAGTCGGCCGGATACCATTTCTGCCAATATTCATAATCCACACTGTAATGCAACGTGCTGATGCCCACAATACCGGCGTCCAGCCAGGGATTGCCCACGTCTTTGATGCGCTCCACCGGTTCGCCGCAGTTGGGGCAGGCAATCTTGACCGCATCAATGTAAGGGCGATGGGGCGTGTGACCCGCAAACTCATCCCAGCCTTCTACCGCCCGTTCTTTCAATTCTTCCCGACTGCCCACCACGTGAAAATGCCCGCAAGTGCCGCATTCGTAGATGGGCAGCGCCAGGCCGTAATACCGCTTCTTGCTGATCATCCAGTCGTGCATGTTCCGCAGCCAATCCATCTCTCGATCATAGCCAAAACTGGGATACCAGGTGGCCTGGTCTACAGAATCCATGATCTGGTAGCGGAAGCTGGCTGCCTTTTCTTCCGGCGTCACTTCTGCGCGCGGTTTGTCGTACAGCGGCCCCATATTGATAAACCATTCGTCCACCAGCCGGTACACCAGTTCAGAGCCGCAGCGCCAGCAGTGCGGGTAACGGTGAGCGTACCGCTGTTTGCGGTAATAAACACCTTTCTCTCGCAGATTCTCAAAAATGGCCTCGGCCACGTCGTGGGCAGACTGGCCGGTCAGCCAATCAAAATCGGCCACGTAGATGCCGTTCTCGTCCAGGGGGGCAATGACGGGCAGGTCGTTTTCCTGGCTCAGTTCAAAGTCTTCCGCGCCGCAGCCGGGGGCAATGTGAACGATACCCGTCCCTTCTTCGGCCCCGACTTCTTTCCAGGGGATGACGCGGTGGGTGTAATTGTTTTCGGCAAAGGCTTGGGTTACGGCCGTTAACTCATCAAACGGCCCGCTATATTCCCAACCCAGCATCTCTTCGCCGGTCAGTTTGTCTACCACTTCATATTTGCCAATGAGCGACTGCTTGACTGCGCCTTCAGCCAGATAATAGGTCCAGCCATCTTCAGCTTTCACCTTCACGTAAGTCAATTCCGGGCCAACGGCTGCTGCCACGTTACTCGTCAGCGTCCAGGGCGTGGTTGTCCAGACCAGCAGGGCTTCCTTCTCTCGCCCCACCAGTGGGAAGCGCACAAACACAGAATCATGCGTCACTTCCCGGTAGCCTTCGGTGACAATCTCGTGCTGGCTGATGCCGGTACCGCAGCGGGCACACCAGGGCATCACGTCCCGCCCTTTGTACATCCAGCCCCGCTCAAACGTCTTCTTGAGGAAGCTCCAGATTTGGTAGTTGTTCTCATCGCTGAAAGTGAAGTAAGAGCCGCCCATCTGGGGCATCCCTAACTGCCCCACCACCTGCTCCACTGTGCCGGTAACCGGGCCGTCAGCACCCGGCACAGTAATGGTTTGCAGCGCATTTTCCTTCATCAGGTCGCGCAGGCGGCGCAGCGTATCCGGATCGTTCCAATCCATCCAATAACCCAGCCGTTGGGATTGTTCGGTGATGACGGCCGCGTAGTTAAGCACTTGCACCTTGCATTCGGCCGTAAATTTATCCAGGCCAAATTTCTCGATTTCTCGCTTGCTGTTGAAGCCCAGCCGCTTTTCCACGTTGACTTCCACCCACAAGCCCTGGCAATCGAAGCCATTCTGCCAGCGTTGGTTTTTGCCCTGCATAGCCTGGTAACGCTGGTACAAATCCTTGTAGGTACGCCCCCAGGCGTGATGCACGCCCATGGGGTTATTGGCCGTGATCGGGCCATCAAGAAAGCTGAAGATGCCGTGTTCGGTTTCCGTTTCGGCACGCAGGCGGCGCAGTTCGTTAAAAGCGTCTGTTTCCTGCCAAAATTTAAGGATGTCCAGTTCCATCTGGACGAAATTTGCTTTGTTTGATACGTCTTTGAAAGGCATGACGTTTACTCCTGTTTGGTGATTTGGTAATTGAGATATTGGGTTATTGGGATATTCCCGGTGGCGGGCGCGGGTTACGGTTCCGCAGGCTTACAGCTACAATCGGATTTCCATTTTGGCAAAATCTATCACAGCGCCAGCCTCCCGTAAAAAATCAAAACCTAATATTCCGTCAAAATCAAATCCATAGTCCATCCCTCCGGCTTCAATGACAAACTGTTCCAGTTGCAATTTGCCAGTTTTTATCGCGTCAACCTTCACTTCTACGACAAACTCCACGCCGCCAACGCCAACGATACGGCGTATCATCGCATTTGGTTGAGGTGTAATACCGGCTTGTTCCAGTTTATCCACAGAAAAGATGGACCCTGCCGAACCAGTGTCGAGCAATACATTTTCAAAAACAACATTGCGTTCACCTTGTCGCAGATGAACCATCACCAGCGGTAATCCCCCAACATCTCGAATCTTCATGCATTTCCTCGAATGCCTACCCAACGTTGTTCTGTAATTTTGACTTCAGGATTATCCGTGTGGACAACGTACAATTCACGCGCAGGCGCTTGCCGGTGTATCTTTTTATATCGTCTCATGGCCTCGTAAAACGATGAGAAACTGTCAATGACCGCCCACTGCCCTACAATGCGACGGTTGTCCTGAGTTGTGTAAGCGTCCAATGCTTCGGCCAAAAGCCATCTGCCCGGATATTGTTCCCGAATTTCCTGCCATTTCATAAATCAACCCCCTATTACAAGTTAGCATGGTTACTACCCAACTATCTGTGTCAATTTTTCTTGTAACCAAAGATTCGCCAATGTTTCTGTCGAAACGCCCTGTTTTATAGCAATCTCACTTAATTTTTCAGCAAGGTCGGCAGCTAATACTACTTTTTTACCACGGCGCGGCGGCAGAGCTATTTCCACGTCCACCGGCTCGAATATTTCTTCATAATCGGCCGTGCTATGAGTGTCCCAAAATTCGCCCGCTTCCTTCAAGGTTGAAAACTCTTCTGGTAAATCCTCTATTTTTTTATCTTTTTCGTTCATATCGTTTGCGCTCCTTGCGGTCCATATCTCGCGCACTAATAACCAACGCCTTTTGCTCAATCGGTTTATAGATAAAGATAACGGTCAAGTAACGGCCGTATTCAGTTTTCCCCAAAGCTCGATAAACATTTTCGCCCTGTACCTGTCCTTTACCGGCTTTTTCGATGTGCGGTTGAGTATAAAAAATATCTTCCACCTCATCTTGCTCTACACCGTGCTTGATAATCAATTTCTCAATAAATTGTTCAAGCCATATAAAGCCTGTGATTTTCATAATAGCACACTTTTATCCATACCAAATATAATGGGTCTCCACGGCCGTTAACCCATCCCCACGCCGCATCATCACCGGCCAATCATGCTCATCTAGCCAAATAGTCCGTTTTTCATCCAACCAGCGAATGGTCAACGGCCGTACCGCTACCATCCGCCGCGCAATTTCCATCTCTGCCAGTTCACCGAGCGTCAAACGCACATCCACAACCTGTAAACCAAACGTTGAATCCAGCGTTACAGCTTGCCCTGAGTTTACCGAAGTGGCCGGGCCGCCAGCAAAGCCCGCCAACAAACCCAGCCCAATGGTAGAAGGAAACCAGAAGCCATATCCCGCTGGCAGTTCGGCTTCCTCCGAAAACGTTTCCCCGTTCACCGTGCGCGTTGCCGTGACGCGCTTCTCGGCAAACAGCAGCGTACCCCGGATTTCCCGGCCGTCCCCCCAAAAGCGGTAATTCAGCCGTTCGGGACGGCCGTTCCCCTGCCGCACCAAATGAAATAACGACGACTGCCCCGAAGGAGCCGCCCGCCCGTCCAAATCCACGCGCAGAATTTCGTACCCGTCCACCGCCTGCGTCAACCGCCACTGCTCTGCCGCACCCGTAAGACGGCCGTCCCGCTCATACCGCAGCAGCCCGGCAGCGATAGGCTTCTCGTAACGTTGTTCCTTGACGATAAATCTCATTTTTATCCGCAGATTGCGCAGATTGGCGCAGATTATTTTGGTTTGCGCGTGTTGGCAAACCGTTTGTATTCTAAAGATTTGGCGCCAAAATTTAGCAAAAGCCCTGTGGCGTACCCTGTTGCTTTCAGATAGTTGATTATTTGCGCTTCCTCGCTGCCGCTCAACCGGGAAAGCGCCTTTAGCTCTACAACAACCCGGTCAAAACAAACGAAATCCGCCCGGTAGCTCGTTTTTAGTCTTTGCGTTTTGTAAAATACCGGCAAGCTGACCTCCCGTTCAAACGGAATCCGACGCAAAGACATTTCTACAGCCAGAGCTTCCTGGTATACTGCTTCCAAAAAGCCGTCACCGAGCTGCTTATGAACTTCCATCGCCGCGCCAATAATAGCGTAAGTTTCCGGGTCTCTTTGACTCATGGTTAAAGCCTTCGTTATTCTATCCGCAGATTGTGCAGATTAGCGCAGATTAGACCAAAAAATCTGCGTCAATCTGCGTAATCTGCGGATTCCAACTCTACGTAAATCCGCTTGTTAATCTTTCCCTTGCTCTTGTAATTCACGATGCGCATCCGGCCAACTTCGCGGGTGTTAGCCACGTGCGTGCCGCCGTCCGCCTGCAAATCCAGACCGACAATTTCCACGGTGCGCACTTCGGTGATACCTTCAGGCAGCAGGTTAATTTTGGTGCGGATCAGGTCAGGAATCCGGAACGCTTCTTCGCGGGGCAGGATTTGTACGCGCACGTCCCGCGCCGCTTTTACTTCGACGTTAACGGCCGTTTCAATTTCCGCCACCAACTCCTGCCGCATCGTCTCAAACTCAAAATCCATGCGCCCTTTGAGTGGTTCCATATTGCCGCCCGTCACCTGCGCCCCGTAATCCCGCCAAACGACGCCGCAGAGAATGTGCATCGCCGTGTGGGTGCGCATCAGTTGGTAACGCCGCTCCCAGTCAAGCTGTCCGGTTACGGCCGTACCCACTTCCGGTAGTTCTCCCTTAATAAAATGCACCACCTGCCCGCTCACCTTCTTCACTTTGGTCACATTCCAGGTACGGCCGTCCGCCTGCAAAACGCCATAGTCACACGGCTGCCCGCCCCCGCCCGGATAAAAAGCCGTGCGATCCAACACCACGCCGCCTTCTGCCTGCGCCGTCACTACAGCCTCAAATTTCTGCAAATACGTATCAGTTAAATAAAGTAGTTCAATCATTGCGACCTCTCGTATTGCGTATTTGCGTAATCGGTTTACGAAATATGCAATGTACTGTTTGTTTACAAAATTGCGTCATGCGCGTAAATGTTAACATTCTGCCGCCAATCATATGGGATTGCAAATCCCATGCTGAGACATAAAGTACGCTGAAGCGCACTGAGGGAAACCCTGCCAAACGTGCTTTAGCACGTTTTCTGTCTCAGACGCCGGATTGCATCCGGCGACATTTTGTGGTTTACCGCGACATGAAGTACGCAATAAAAAAACCTTCCTCCCACACTGGGACGAAGGCATTGTTCTCCGCGGTACCACCCAAGTTTCCAGCCAAAGCCAGACACTTAATCGGCCACCTGATAATGGCCGCATTCCCGGTAACGGGGGATGAGTCCGTCTGTGCCTACTTGGAGGTAATTAGTAAGTGGGTGACTGAGTAATTACCTAATTACCTAATTACTCAATTAC
>JALUPA010000471.1 GCA_027054335.1 Ardenticatenaceae bacterium | reverse complement strand
GATGCGTTGGGTTTGGCGGGCGATAGCGGGGGCGGGGTCTATGACGGTGACGGCCGTGCCGGCAATGCGCTCAATCGTGGGCAGAACAAATGGGTAATGGGTGCAGCCCAGGACAATAGTGTCTACTCCGGCGGCCAGCAGGGGATCGAGATAGCTGTGTACGGCCGTTTCCAACCGCGCCGAATCCAGTTCCCCGGATTCAATCAAATCTACTAAACCAAGGCAAGGGTCTTCATACACCGTCACCTCCTGGGCAAAACGGCCGCGCAGGGCGGCGTACCGTTCGCTCTCGATGGTGGCGGCCGTGGCCAGAACACCGACACGGCCGTTTTTCGTATGGGTGACGGCCGGTTTGATGGCCGGTTCCATACCCACGAATAACGTTTGCGGAAACGTCTCTCGCAGCCAGGAGAGGGCGGCAGCGGAGGCTGTATTGCAGGCCACGACAATCAATTTGGCTTGCTGCGCCAACAAAAATTGGGTGATGGCCTGGCTGAAGGTGCGGATTTCGGTTATGGGTCGCGGCCCATAGGGTACGTGCGCTTGATCGGCCACGTAAATCAGATTTTCGGCCGGCAGCAGCGCCCGTATCTCCCGTAATACAGACAAGCCCCCCACACCGGAATCAAAAATACCGATGGGAGATGGGAGATGGGAGATGGGAAGTTGGAGATTGATTTGGTCTGCTGTCAAATTACCCAATTACCAGTTACTCAATTACTGATTCCCATTCATTGCCAACTGTTTACTGGCCTTTACCAACCCCTCAAACAAAGCCAGCATGTGCGGATCATTGAACACCAGGTTTTCCGGGTGCCACTGGACGCCGACGGCGAAGGGATGGCCGGGAACTTCAATGCCTTCCACCAATCCGTCCGGGGCGGTGGCGGTGATGGCAACTTTCGGGGCCACGTCGCGTATCCCCTGGTGGTGCAGACTGTTAACGCCGGGCCGGGTAACGCCCATGCTTTGCGCCAGGCGGGAATCGGGGTCTATCTGGACGGCATGGGCCAGATGGGTGCGGGGCTGACGGCCGTGCCAATCATGGTGCAGCCCGTCAAAACGCTGCGTGTCCAGGTCTTCCCATAACGTGCCGCCCAGGGCCACATTCATCACCTGAATGCCGCGGCAGATAGCCAGAAGCGGTTTGTTTTGGGTTACGGCCGTGCGCGTCAGCAGTATTTCTCCACGATCCCGCTGCGGGTTAATCCGTTTGGACAAACCCGTTCCCTCTTCCTGGTACAGTGCCGGTTCCACATCCCCGCCGCCGGGTAGAATCAATCCGTCCACGCGGGCAAAAACTGTCAGTAAATCTTCGTCAGACAACGTGAGTGGGATGAGAACGGGGATACCCCCGGCGGCCTTGACCGCCTCAATGTAAGAAGGCATCAGGCCAATAATTTCCAGCGGTGGCGTCTGTGGGACTTCCTTCCAGTAGGTAGTGCAGCCGATCAGCGGTTTGGGCGAAGACATGAGCAAATTTTGCAGGACTATTTTGCAAATCGTCCAGGTGGGTGATTTGTGGGGCGATTTTGCAAATCGCCCTACGGAACGGTAACAAAAAGGGTGAAAGCGGAACTGCTTTCACCCAGGAAAATCGTGTAAAAAAGAGGTCTTAATAAACGCGGCGTTCGCGCAGACGGGCAGATTTGCCCGTGCGGTCGCGCAGGTAGTACAGATTGGCCTGCCGCACGTAAGCGTGACGCTGTACGTCAATCTTTTCGATGCGGGGCGAATTAAGAAGGAACGTGCGTTCCACGCCAATGCCATTGCTGGCGATGCGGCGCACAGTGAAGTTGCGGTTGTTGCCGCTGTTGCGCAGGCGGATGATGGTGCCGCGCACCAACTGGATGCGCTCATTCCGCTGGCCTACGTTGATGCGCACGTGTACCGAGACGTCGTCACCCACATGCAGTTCAGGAATGGCCTCGTTTTTTTCGTTGTCGAATGTTTTTAAGAGTAAGTCAGACATCAGATTGTTCTCCAAATAATAACCGTTGCCGGGTAATGTTTTGTATCAGGCCATAATGATGGCATAAAGATAGCCCGCCTAGCGGGCCACAGAACGGGAATGATAACACGCAAATCCGGCTCAGGCAAGTGGGATTTACGACCGTTTCCAGTTGCCAATCGCTACGCCAATAGGGGGCGCACCGCCGCTTTTAGGGCTGAAAACGCCATAAGGTAAATTCTGAATAGGAAAACGGGAAGCGAAGGAGTTAAACATGCGCGAAACGCGCCACGGAAAATGAAAATGACCACAGATAGAGACCACAGATTTTTTCTATCTGCGGTCTATTCACAGGACAGAGCGTAATGATTTTTCAGGCACGGTAAAAATCGGATAAAAAAGCCCCAACGGGCAAATGGTTGGGGCTTTTTTTGAAATCCAACAGCAGCCAATTTAGCCGGCTGCTTTTTTCAGAACGGGCAGGCCATTTTTGCTTTCAGAGACCTGGTAGCCATTTGGAACTGTGTCCAGAGAATCATCATCTCTTACCGTTTTGGCAAAGAAGTAGATGGTTTGGGTACGGCCGTTTTTCAGCTGCGTATCCTTTTTGTGCAGGTAATAAGTGTTGCCTTTAGAATTGGTATAACTGTAAGCCATAGTTTCCTTCCTTATAAAGAGATTTTTGAGTGCAAAGATTATCGACGATGCACAGTAAGTGTAACCTGAAATCAGGTTGCAAACATCCATCTTAAAGCAACTTAGTCGAGTTGGCAAGAGGGAAGGAGGAAATTCATAGGGCGCTTAACAATTTTATCCGCTTTGACGCCCTATTTCCAGCCTGCTATACTTTTCCTTCTTCAAATAAAATAAGGATAAATTTTATGTCAAGTAAAGATAAGCTTACGCCTCGCAATGAGGATTTTAACGAATGGTATAACTCAGTTGTGTTGAAGGCAGACATGGCCGATTATGGGCCAGTGCGCGGCACGATGATTGTGAAGCCTTATGGTTGGGCCTTGTGGGAAAATATCCAGCACGCTTTAGATATGCGCTTCAAGGCAACCGGCGTACAAAATGCGGCCTTTCCTATGTTTATCCCCATGAGTTTTTTGCAAAAAGAGGCCTCTCACGTCAAAGGATTTGCTCCGGAACTGGCGGTAGTGACTATTGGCGGCGGTCAGGAATTAGCCGAGCCGATTGTAGTGCGGCCTACGTCGGAGACGATGATCGGCCACGCTTACGCTAACTGGATTCAAAGTTACCGGGATTTGCCCATGCTGCTCAATTTGTGGAACAGCGTGGTGCGCTGGGAACTACGCACCAAACTGTTTCTGCGCACGCTGGAGTTTTACTGGCAGGAAGGGCATACTGCTCACGCTACCGCCGCAGAAGCAGATGAACGCACCCGGATGATGCTGGACATTTATGCTGATTTTGCCGTGAATGAAGCGGCCGTACCGGTTATTTCTGGCGTTAAGTCGGAGATGGAGCGGTTTGCCGGGGCGGTAGAGACGCTGACCATTGAAGCGATGATGGGAGATGGTAAAGCGCTGCAATCGGGTACATCCCATAACCTGGGGCAGAATTTTGCCAAAGCGTTTGACATTCAATATCTGGACCCCAACAATGAACTGCAATACTGCTGGACGACGTCCTGGGGTTTGAGTACGCGCTTTATCGGGGCCATCATTATGACGCACGGGGATGACCACGGGTTGGTGCTGCCGCCGCGGCTGGCTCCTTACCAGACGGTGATTATCCCTATTTACCGCAAGGATGCGGATAAAACGGCCGTTCTCGAAGCGGTTCAGCGTATTGAGCGAGAACTCACGGCAGCCGGTATCCGGGTAAAGGTGGATGACCGGGAAAACCTGACTCCCGGCTATAAATTTAATGATTGGGAACTGCGCGGTGTACCCACCCGCATCGAGATTGGCCCGCGCGACATCCAGAAAAACTCTGTAGCCCTGGCCCGGCGTGACGTTCCGGGGCGCGAGGGCAAACAGTTCGTTTCTCAGGACGGCCTGGCCCAGACAGTGGCCGATTTGCTGGAGGAGATTCAGCAAAACCTGCTGGATCGGGCCACCCGCTTCCGGGACGAGAATACCCACGACGTAGATAATTACGCTGATTTCCAGACGGCCGTTAAGACCGGGTTTGCCCGTGTCTGGTGGGCCGGCAACAATGAAGATGAGCAGCGGGTGAAGGAAGAGACCAAAGCAACCATTCGCTGTTTTCCTTTGGCTCAGCCCGAAGGGCAAGGTACGTGCTTCCTTACTGGCAAACCAGCCGGTCAAATAGTTGTTTTTGGCCGGGCTTATTAGAGCTGTGGTGTAGGTTACATGACGTTGGCAGTGCGCTTAATAGTGAATAAACCTTTCGCCCGGCTTTGATGCTGGGCGTTTCTTTTTGCCGTTTGGCTGTGAATAAGGGATAAAATCCCTGATCTGGCTATTGCATAATCGGCCGTTGGCTCTTAAGATGTTTTACAGAAGCAGGCGGCAAGGGAGCAAAGTATGTTTGTCCTGTAATCTTGTAACTCTGCAACCTGCAACTTTGCAACTCTGATAAAAGGAAGATGTATTGATTCAGGTATTAGCTGATACGGCCGTGACGAAACCAGCTACTGTTCTATTATTAAGCCAGACACCGGAGTTAATTGAACAGATTACCCACATTGCTGAAGATGCCCGTTCCGGGCATCCGGTTTACCGTGCCTTTACGCTGGAAACGGCCGTAGACCTGGAATCTGCCCTAGAGAAAGTGCAAAAAGAGCAGATTGATCTGGTATTGCTGGATTGGACTGCTCAACCGGAATATGGCGCTGCGGCCGTTGTGGCTCTATGCCAATGGGTGCCTGTTGTGGTTATTGTTGCCGAAGAGTCTCAGGCGATCACGGCCGTAACGAGCGGCGCGCGCGATTATTTACTTTTGGCAGAACTGGACAGAAATAACCTTTTGCGACTGGTACATTACATGGGAGATACGGCCGTTCATATCAGGCTGTTGGAGCGAGAAAGAGAACGGCATGAAATGGCCGAAGCGCTGCGAGACATTGCCAATATCCTGCACAGCACGCTGGATGTTGAGGAATTGCTGGACCATTTGTTAACCCAGATTGAGCGACTGGTACCGTATGATCTGGCTAATGTAGTGATGGTGGAAGACGGCCGTACCCGCATGGTGCGCTTGCGCGGCTACGAAAATTTCCCCGACATGACTTACTACAGCGTTGATCTGGAAAAATCTGAGACTTACGGCCGTGTCGCTGCCACCAAACAACCTTTGCTTATCCCCGATACATTTGCCTATCCTGGCTGGGATCATTTTACCGACGTCATTCGCTCCTGGCTCTGCGTTCCCATCACATTGAATGACCGCGTTATTGCCATGTTGGCCGTAGACAAATTTGAGCCAGACTTCTATCAGTCGGTTCACGTCGAGCGCTTGATGAGTTTTGTGGCCCAGGTTGAGGCCGCTTTGGAAAAAGCCCGTCTCTACGAAGCCTTGCACCGTCAATTGGCCGAATTGACAGTATTACACACTATTGCTGTTTCTATGGCCGGGATAGTGGACGAAGACGAACTTATCGAACAAATGACCACCATCATCGGCAACACATTGTACCCCGTCAATTTTGGCGTTCTTTTGTATGATGAGAAAGCTGATGTGCTGCATATCCATCCTTCTTATGTGATGGATGAAAGTACGAGGCAGTTTGATGGGATTCCCCTTTCTGCTGGCATTGTGGGGTATGTTGCCCGTACCCACCAACCCTACATGAGCGGTGATGTGACCCAAGACCCCCACTACATAAAAGGATCTTCGCTGACCTGCTCCGAGATTTGTGTACCTTTTGCCAGTGGGGGGCGATTGCTGGGCGTCATCAACGTGGAAAGCCCGGAGTATGATGCCTTCAATAAAGATGATCAACGCTTCCTGGTCACACTGGCGAACCATTTAGGCAACACTATTGTCAAAATCAGGCTTTTTGCTGCCGAAAAACGCCGCCGGCATGAAGCGGAAATTTTGCGGCAGGCGGCTGTTGCCCTGGGGACAACCCTGGAGATGGACACCCTGTTGAACAGATTGCTTGACTTTTTAGGTCAGTTGATCCCTTACGATTCGGCCAGTGTCATGCTTCTGGAAGAAGACCGGTTTGTGGTGCAGGCTGGCCAGGGGCATGAAAAATGGACCGCTCACTCAGTTATTGGCCTGGAATTTAGCCTGAATGTGCATCATTTGCTGCGCAAAATGATGGCTAAAAAGCAATTAATCATCGTAGATGATACTGCTGTCGAGCCTTTATGGGCCGGAGACGAAACAACACATTATATTCGTAACTGGTTGGGTGTACCTCTGGTAGCCGGTGGGGAAATTATTGGTTGTTATGGATTGGATAAGGCCCAGCCATTTTTCTTCACAGAAGAACATGTCAGGATAGCGGAGGCATTAGCGGCGCAAACGGCCGTAGCCATCCAAAATATCCAGCTCTACCAGGCGGCTCAGGAACATGCCCGCAATCAACAACTGAGCAGTAAGATTTTACAAGACCTGAATGCAACGCCAGAGGTTTACGAAGTCTTTCCCAAAGTATCAGCCACCCTCAAGCAGTTAAGCGGCTGTACCCGGGTAACTTTGGCCTTGCTGGATGATGATCTGAAAACAGCTTCCATTTATGATATGGATCAACCCATGCAGCCCCAAGGGGAGGAAATGCGGGTTACTTTGGCTGAGTCTGCTGTGGCTGAAGATATTATTGACGGCCGTATCCATGCTACCCCTGATCTGGCTGTGGAAACTTCTGCCTATCGTAACGTGCGCAAACTTTACAAAAAGGGAATTCGATCACGCATCAATTTACCGCTTCATTCCGGGAAACAAATAATAGGCAGCCTGAACTTGTCCTGGACACATACAAACGGTTTTGACAAAGCTCATTTCCCCCTTTTTCAACAAACAGCCACGGCTATAGCTCTGGCCCTGGAACGCAGCAAACTATTCGATGCCATCAAACATTGGGCACACCAACTTAGCATCTTGCATGAATTGGGGCGGCAGATTACCGGATTAGTAGATGTGCGGGAACTATCCCGGACGGCCGTGACCCATTTGAGCCAAAGCCTCAATTACCTCAGCGTTTCCCTTTATGCTGTGGATCATCTCGCCCAAGAAGTGATTTTAGAAGCAGTGGTCGGGCCAAACAGCCAACATTTAACGCCCGGTAAATATCGCCAAAAATTAGGTGAAGGCCTTATCGGCCGGGCAGCCCAAACTGGCGAACGGCAATTGGTCAACGATACGCTAAATCACCCGGATTTTGTGGCTTGTTCTTGCTTTGATGTCCGCTCTGAACTGATAATACCATTGCGGGCCGGGGATACCATTGTAGGTGTTCTGAATGTAGACAGTGACAAAGAAAATTCTTTTGGTGATTCAGATGTATCTATCCTGACGATTGCGGCCGATCAATTGGCGATTGCTTTAAGTAAAGCCCAGTTGTTCAACGAAATAAATCAACGCACAGCCGAATTGGAGCAGCGCAATCAGGAATTGGAAGCAATCCACAGGATTGGTAAAGCTTTGGCAGGTACCCTGGATATTCAGGAAGTCTACCGGATTATTTTCCGCGAGATTGTGCAAAATGTACTCGATTCTCCTCATTTCACCATTGCCAGATTGGATGAAGAGACGCAAATATTCTTTTGCGAATTTAGTATTGTTGACGGTGAGGAAGTGTCGCCGGCCAGTTTCCCACCCATGCCTTTCGGTGATGGGCCGATGAGCGAAACGGCGCGGACCAGAAAGGGGCGCATTGTTAATCTGGAAAAGATTATCCCCCCGTTGGAAAAGAAAGGCCGCGTCGTCCGGATTGGCGATGAACGCCGGCCGAAATCCGGTATCTGTGTACCCTTGATTAGCGGCGACAAAATGCTGGGCGTGATGTACATCCAGCATTATAAGGCACAGGCTTACTCTCAGGCTGATTTGACCTTACTTTCCATGTTGGCTAATCAGGCTAGTATGGCCATTGAGAATGCCCAACTTTATCTGCAAGCCCAGCAACATGCAGATGAACTGGAACACCGTGTGGCTGACCGCACCCGTGAACTGGCCGAAGCCAATGAACGGCTTCAGGAATTGGATCGGCTCAAGTCAAAATTTGTGGCTGATGTATCTCACGAATTACGCACGCCAATCACTAATTTAAATTTGTATCTTGATCTTATTGAACAAGGAAATCCAGATAAGCAAAGACAATATATTGCCATCTTGCGCAAACAGGCCGGCCGGTTGGCCGATTTAATTGAAGATACGCTCAATCTTTCTCGAATCGAATTAGGGAGAGGGCGCGTCACTTTCCATTCGTTTGCTTTCAACGATGTCGTAGAATCTGTAATTGCGGCCCATCAGCCCAGTATTACTGCCGCCGGCCTGACTTTGATTACAGATTTGTCTCCCGATCTGCCTAAATTGTATGGGGAGCGAAACCAATTAGCCCAGGTGGTTGCCAATCTGGTGGGGAATGCCATTAACTACACATCCTCTGGCAGTATCCGGGTGGCCACGCAGTGGGATGCCAAAGCCGAAGAGATTCTGTTGGTGGTGGCAGATACAGGTATAGGTATTAACCCGGAAGAAGCTTCTCTGCTTTTTGACCGGTTTTATCGCGGGCAGCAGGTGAGCCAGTCAAATATCCCCGGCACTGGCCTGGGATTGGCTATTGTGAAAGAAATTGTGGATTTACATGGTGGTTCAGTTACAGTGGACGGCCGTCCCGGAGAAGGGGCCACATTTACCGTGCGGTTCCCCGTCTACACCCCCTGACCCTGTCCTTATTCATCAATTTGCCTTAAAATAAAGCAACGACAATCGGGTAAACAACCCAGGCTGCCCGCTACAAGACTGTTTGACCAAAGAGTACCTGACTAAAATAAGGAGACCATCGTGACACACGTACAACCCTGGCACGAGTTAACCATTCAACTGACAGACACAGCCATGGGCCGCCAGCCGGCCGACCTGGTCATCCGCAACGGCCGTTGGGTCAACGTCCACAGCGGCGAGATTATTCCAAACACCGACGTGGCCGTGAAATCCGGCCGTATCGCCTACGTCGGCGAAGACGCCGGCCACACCATCGGAGAGGGGACAAAAGTGATAGAGGCGGGCGGCCGTTACCTCATCCCCGGTTTGTGCGACGCCCACATGCACGTGGAAAGCGGCATGGTCACTGTCACCGAATTTGTCCGCGCCGTTCTGCCCCACGGGACGACCAGCATGTTCATTGACCCCCACGAAATCGCCAACGTCCTCGGCCTGCCCGGCGTGCGCCTGATGCACGACGAAGCGCAAACCCTGCCCGGCAACGTCTACGTGCAAATGCCCTCCTGCGTTCCCAGCGCGCCCGGCCTGGAAACCCCCGGCGCTTCCCTCGGCCCGGCCGAAGTAGCCGAAGCGATGCAGTGGCCTGGCATTATCGGCCTGGGAGAGATGATGAACTTCCCCGGCATTTACCTGAGCGACGGCAAGATGCACGCCGAAGTAGCCGAAACGATGAAGGCGGGCAAAACCGTCGGCGGCCATTACGCCTCCCCCGATTTGGGCTTGCCCTTCCACGGCTACGTCGCCGGCGGCCCGGCCGACGACCACGAAGGCACCCGTATGGCAGACGCCGTGGCCCGCGCGCGCCAGGGGATGAAAGCCATGCTCCGCCTCGGCTCTGCCTGGCACGACGTGGCCGAGCAGGTGAAAGCGATTACGGAGCTGGGGCTGGACAGCCGCAGCTTCATCCTTTGCACCGACGACTCTCACTCCGGCACGCTGGTCAACGAGGGGCACATGGATCGGGTGGTGCGTCACGCCATTGCCCAGGGGCTTAAGCCCATCACGGCAATTCAGATGGCGACGTTGAATACGGCCGTCCACTTTGGTCTGGAGCGGGAAATTGGCAGCATCACCCCTGGCCGCCGCGCCGACATCATCCTCAGCAGCAGCCTGGTGGAACTGCCCATTGAGTTGGTGCTTGCGGGGGGCGAGGTGGTGGCGGAAAACGGCCGTCTCCTCATTGACCTGCCCGCCTACGACTACCCCGATTTCGCCAAAAACACCGTCCACCTGGGCCAGCCGCTTACGGCCGAATCGTTCCGCATCCCCGCCCCGCCCAACGCCAAAACAGCCAAAGTACGGGCCATCGGCGTCATCGAAAACCAGGCCCCCACCCGCGCCGAAGAGCGGGTGCTGCCCGTAGAAAACGGCGCCGTGCAAATTGACATCCGCCTGGACACTGCTCATATCGCGTTGGTGGAGCGGCACCGGGGCACTGGCGGCGTCACCAACGGCATCGTCACCGGTTTTGGCTTCAACAGCCGCTGCGCCATCGCCAGCACCGTGGCCCACGACAGCCACCACATGATCGTCGTGGGCACGAGCAAGAAGAACATGGCCCTGGCGGCCAACCGGCTGGGGGAAGTGGGCGGCGGCGTAGTCGTCTTCAAGGATGACGCGGAGATCGCCCTGGTAGAACTGCCCATCGCCGGGCTGATGTCGGACGAGCGGGCGGAAATTGTGGCGCAAAAGGCGGCCCGGATGACCCAGGCGTTCCGCGAGTGCGGCTGCGAGTTGAACAATGCCTACATGCAGCTCAGCCTCCTGGCCCTCGTCGTCATCCCGGAACTGCGCATCTCCGACCTGGGGCTGGTGGACGTGACCAAATTTGAGATTGTGCCTCTATTCGTGGAGTGAGATGAATCCGCAGATTACGCAGATGGCGCAGATTTTTAGCAGAGAGCAATTTGAGATGATTAGTACAATCCGGAATCTTTCAGGATGAAACCCGATCTGTTTCAGGACAGCGCGGCGGGACGGCCGTACCGGGCAGGGCGCGGAGAAACGGCGTATTGGGCCTTCATCCCCAACCCTCTGCCGCCGGCGCTGGATTTTGACATCCGGCTCATTCAAACCCTGTCGGACGCAGATCGGGCATTGGGCGAACTGGCCGGCCTGGCCAGGATGCTGCCCAATC
>JALUPA010000470.1 GCA_027054335.1 Ardenticatenaceae bacterium | reverse complement strand
TTTTACTCTCTGTTTTTAAAAGATGGATTTGTGTTACTGAGGATAGTCGCCGTTTGTTAGATTTTCCTCAACATTGCGATAGAGTTTCATTTGAATTTTGTCTACCGCGATTTATTGAGAAGATACGGAAAATGTATAAAAAATTCTGGGGTAGCAACTTTGCGGGTCCCGATAATTATGACGTCGGAAGATTGGAGAGGATTGATGTGGTTCCTGGTGGGCATATTCTAGTGGGGAATACGACCATAGATTTTTCCCCAGAAACCATTCGCCTGCTGAAAAGAGAGACGTTAAGACAGAAATTAACCAACAGTGCTTATCGTTTAAGCTGTGAGAAATATGACTGGACGGCCGTTGTGCCGCAGCTTTCGGATTTACTTGAGCAAATAACGCATGAGAATGACTGATTTTACCCCTGTACGTTCTTCCCGGCGTTGGTTGGATGATCATCGGCTGCTGGTGTGGCAAACGGTTATTGTTTTGGCCGTGCTGGTGTTGAGTGCCGGTATGGCTGTTGTTTCTTCGCGCACACTGACAGCGGTTATTTTTGCCGCACCTTTTCTGTTTGTAGGTGTGGTGCTTTTACTGCGACGGCCAACTATCGGTCTGGTTCTACTCATTGCTGCCAGCCTTATCTTTCCCCTTGAACTCATCCATGAAATTGGCCTGACAGCTTTAATCGTTTTAGGCTTGACAGCTTTGTGGGTATTTGACATGATTGCGGTTAAACGAAAAGTGACATTGCTTAAATCTCCGGCCATTTCTCCCCTGCTGGTTTTTCTGGTCGTTACTATTCTGGCTTTCCTGAATGGACAAATACCCTGGTATCCTGTTAATTCAGCCCCCTTGGACGGCCAAATCGGCGCTATTTTAATATTATTGGTTGTTGTCTCTGCTTTTTTGCTGGTAGCTCATCAGATAAAAGAGATTGTTTGGCTTAAATGGCTGGTGTTTCTCTTTCTTGGTCTGGGCACCATTTTTATTGCAGCTTCTCTGTTTCCCTCATTGAGAAATGTGGTTATGAGGTTTTCACCTTCCGGAATAACATCCGGCAGCATGTTTTGGGCATGGATGGTGGCTTTGGCTTTTAGTCAGGCGGTTTTTAATAAAAAATTAAGCAATCCCATAAGGGCTGGATTGGGTTTTATTGTTCTGACGAGCCTGTACATTGCCCTGTTTCCGGCCCGCGCCTGGATTTCTGGCTGGCTACCTCCGTTGATTGCTCTGTTTGTCATTGTGTGGATTGGATTACCGCGTCAGGCTATTTACGTTACATTGGCTGGCGGCGCTGTATTGTTGACACAAATAAAAAATCTATTGGACAATTTAATCTATGTTGGAGATAACTCGTACAGTGAAGTAACCCGCCTGGAAGCTTGGTGTATTATTGCCCAAATCGTCAAGGTGAACCCGATATTAGGCGTGGGGCCGGCCAATTACAGTTATTACACACCCTTGTTTCCTATTTTTGGTTGGTATGTGCAGTTTAATTCGCATAACAACTACGTGGATATTGTGGCCCAAACTGGCATTTTGGGCTTGATTAGCATTATCTGGTTTATCTGGGCCATTCTGAAAGTGGCCTGGCGTGTGCGTAAGATGGTTCCCGAAGGCGGTTTTGAACAGGCCTATGTCTATGGGGTGATTGGCGGTATTGTGGCTACGTTTGCCGCCGGGATGTTGGGCGATTGGTTCCTGCCATATGTGTACAACGCTACGATTCGTTCCTTACGAACCAGCATTATGCCCTGGTTGTTTATGGGCGGGTTGCTGGCTTTAGAGCAGATTTTGTTACAGCGACAGAAAAATGGTAACAAGTCTCTCCTCTCCGGAAAATAATGAAGTTATCAATTGTTATTGTCAGTTGGAATACTAAAGGGCTGTTGGCAGATTGTCTGGCCTCAGTTTATAAATACCCCCCGGCCTGTGAGTTTGAAGTGTGGGTTGTAGATAATGCTTCAGACGATGGTAGTGCCCAAATGGTTGAGCGTTATTTTCCCCAGGTAGAATTAATCCGAAACCAGAAAAATGTCGGTTTTGCCGGGGCGAATAATATGGCGATGCAGGTGAGCGACGGCCGTTACATTCTCTTACTCAACCCTGATACTGTCGTAAAACCGGGGG
Source organism: Ardenticatenaceae bacterium (assembly GCA_027054335.1). Lineage (GTDB taxonomy): Bacteria > Chloroflexota > Anaerolineae > Promineifilales > Promineifilaceae > JAJRTP01. Next base: position 8,883 of record JALUPA010000470.1, on the reverse strand, counting down.
CGTTGTCTGCTCTGGTGCAATTTATGGATGAGAATCCCCAGGCAGGCGGGGCCGGTTCGCTTTTGCTGAACCCGGATGAGAGCTTGCAGCCTTCCTGCCACCCGCTGCCCACGCTCAGCCGGGAATTGTGGCGGCTGTTTCATCTGGATAAATTACATCCCTACGGTGTTTACCACATGGCTGACTGGGATACGGCCGTACCCCATCAGGTAGACATCATCCAAGGCGCCTCCTTTATTTTACGCCGCGAAGTGTTGGTGGAAGTGGGCCTGTTAGATGATAGTTATTTTATGTATTCTGAAGAAGTGGATCTGTGCTACCGGCTGAAACAGGCAGGCTGGCCGTTGTATTGGGTACCTCAGTCACAGGTGATCCATTATGGTGGGCAAAGTACAAAGCTGGTGGCATCTGACATGTTTATTGAACTTTACCGGGGGAAGTTGCATTATTTTCGCAAAAATTATGGGCCAGCCACTGCTTTTAGTTACAAAATCATTTTAGCAACGGCCACTTTGCCCCGCCTCACCTTGTTCGGTCTGGCCTTCCTGCAAAGATTGCCCAAACGGGATGAACAAATTTCTCTGGCCCAGAATTACGGCCGTCTCATTACCGCATTACCGACGATGTGATTACTGCACATTTAACAGTGAAAACCAAACCTATGCGCATTCTCCTCCTCACCCAAATCCTCCCTTATCCCCCTAATGCCGGGCCGCGTGTGAAAACGTGGCATGTGCTGCGTTATCTGGCCCGCCGGGGGTATGAGGTGACGCTGGTCACGTATTTAAGGCCGGAAGAAGAGTCTTATGTGGACACGGTGCGCGAACTATGTACAGCAATACATACCGTCCCCATCTACCGCTCCCGTGTTAAGGATTTGTACTATTTATTGAAAAGCAATCTCACGGGACGGCCGTTTCTGATTGAACGGGATGATTTGCCCCCCATGCGCCAGTTAGTGCGCCGCCTGCTGGAAACAGAGTCATTTGACATCGTTCATGCGGACCAGTTGACCATGGCCCAATTTGCCCTGGATGTGGACAGACTGCCGGAAGGGCAACGGCCGTACACTATCTTCGATGCTCACAACGCCACCTGGACGATTACCGACCGTCTGCTGGACAATGCCCCCGGCGTCCTCAAACCTTTGCTGCGCCTGGAAACCGGTCGGGTCAAAGAATATGAAGGGATGCTGCTTACCCGCTTTGACCACACCATGGTCGTCATCTCCGAGGACAAACCGGCCCTGATGGCTGGTTTGTCTGATAATGCTGATCGCGATGAAATAGCCCGCCGCATCAGCGTCATTCCCATCACCATAGATACCGGAAAATTGCAGCCGGTACAGCGCCAGCCGGATTCGCTGAACATTATGACCCTCGGTTCCATGCACTACCCGCCCAATGTGGACGGTATCCGCTGGTTTGTCCGCGATATTTTCCCTCTCGTCCAAGCTGAAGAACCGAGCGTTACCCTGACCATTGTGGGTAAATCCCCTCCGGCCGATTTGCTGCGTCTGGCGGAACAGCAGCCGGAAAGTATTGAAGTGACCGGATTTGTGCCGGAATTACAGCCGTACATGGAGCGGGCGGCTTTGATGGTGGTGCCAGTGCGGGCGGGCAGCGGGATGCGGGTACGCTTGCTGGAGGCTTTTGCCCACGCTATGCCTACCGTAACGACGACGATTGGTATGGAGGGGATTACGGCGGAAAACGGCCGTCACCTTCTGCTGGCTGATAATCCGGACAGTTTTGCCCAGGAAACGGTACGCCTGTTAAGAGACCCGGCCTTGCAGCAAATGTTGGCGGAAAACGGCCGTCAACTTGCTGTCGAAAAATACGACTGGCGTTCTGCCCTGCGGCAAATGGATGCCATTTACAATCTGGCTCAGGAGCGTGCTGATGTCCCCTAATCGCAGCCAAATATGGCACGATCCCCGGAACCTGTTGACCGGTATCATCCTGTTGGGTATAGCTCTGCGTATCGTCACCAGTGTTGTCTTTTTTGGCAACAGCATCCAGGCCCTGCCCGGTGTCTTTGATGAAGTTTCCTACCACAATCTGGCTTTGCGCTTGCTGGACGGGTATGGTTTTTCTTTTGGTCAGCAGTGGTGGCCGGGTACGGCCGCCAATGAACCGACGGCCCATTGGTCTTATTTATATACCGTGTATTTGGCAGCGGTTTATACGCTGTTTGGCCCCAATCCTCTCATTGCCCGGATCATTCAATCGGTTATTGTGGGGATTGCCTTACCTTGGCTGCTGTACCGTTTGTCCTATCGCGTATTTGGGCCGGACAGGGTGACGGCGGGTATATTTGAGGCTGACAATGGCCTGCGTCGGGAACAAAAAATCGGCTTAGTGGCAGCGGCTATCGGGGCTGTCTACATTTATCTCTTTTATTACAGTGCTGCTTTAATTACAGAAGGTTTCTATATTTGCGGCATTTTGTGGACGCTTGATCTGACCATTCAGATAGCTCGCTCACCTGAAACGAAAATGCGTCATTGGCTGCTGTTGGGTGTAGCCATTGGCCTTACAGTGCTGCTACGCCAACTGTTCTTGCTGTTTGTACCATTTTTACTTTTGTGGTTGTGGTGGGCCAAACGGCCGAAGCTGATCCATTTGCTCATCCCCCTGGCAGTTCTGGTGGCTTTGATGCTGCCCTGGACGGTACGAAATTACCTGGCGTTTGACAAGTTTGTACCCCTGAATACCAACTCCGGCTTTGCATTTTATTGGGGTAATCATCCGCGCTACGGCACGCAGTTTATTCCGATCTTGCCTTCGGAGGAGTATTTCCAGATGATTCCCCAGGAGTTGAAGGCGCAGGGGCTTAATGAGGCGGAAATGGATTCGGCGCTGCTGGGGGAGGCAGTTAAGATTGTCCTGGCTGATCCGGGGCGTTACGCCTTGCTTTCGTTGAGCCGTATCCCCACTTATTTTACTTTTTGGCCTTCTCCTGAGTCCAGTCCGGTGAGTAATCTTTCCCGTCTGTTGAGTTTTGCTTTGTTCCTGCCGGCGATGGTGTATGGTTTGCTCCTCTCGCTGGCTACGCCATATCGTTCCTGGTGGGAACGGTTGGCTTCTCCTTTGACGTTGCTGTACCTTTTTATGCTTATGTATACGGCCGTACACCTCCTCACTTGGACGTTAATTCGTTACCGGGTCCCGGTGGATACCGTTTTAATTGTTTTTGCTGGTTTGGGTATTGTGGATGTTGTTACCCGTATTCAGAAGCGCCGTTGGGCGGTTACAGTCATTTCCCGCTAAATCCCTGTTTGGAAGGGTGGATAGATGGATCAATCTTATTTAATCATTGGTGGGGCGCCCAAATCGGGTACCACATCGCTTTTCCATTACTTATCTGATCATCCAGAAGTTTGCCCAGCAAATCGAAAAGAAACATACTTTTTTGCGCGTGAATTTGATTACAACCACGTTTGTAAACGGGATAAGAGTTTAGCTGCTTTCCAAAGCTACTTTGTTCACTGCGGCTCATCAGAAAAAATTCGGGTGGAAGCAACTCCTTATACGCTTTATTCAAAGAGCAGTGCGTTCAAAATTGCCTCTTTACTCCCAAATCAGACTGTGTTGTTCATTTTACGCGATCCGGTAGACCGGCTTGTTTCTGACTATTACTTTCATATTCAGAGAGGGCATTCTTCTGTTCAAGGCACTTTTCAGGAATTTATTGACAGGCAGTTAACGAGTCGTAGCCACATCCCCAGTCTTTTGGATTTGGGGTGCTATATTGAATATTTACGCCCATTTTACACTGCTTATGGTCGAAGTGGGATTTATGTTTTGTTTTTTGAAGACTTTAAAACTAACCCGTCTGCTGAAATGCAGAAATTGTGTGCAGAACTGGGCATCGAGCCAAAATTTTATAGAAACTATAATTTTGCAGTTCATAACAAGACAATTAATGTACGTTATCCGTGGCTTAACAAGGCAAACAACAATCTGGAATCGATTGCCGCCAGTGTAAGACAGCGGGTTATACGTTGGCCTAATATACATAAACCGTTTGAAGCTGTATTGAGTTATGGCAAATCAATATACCGCATTCTAAATGATCGCGGCCCCATAGATAAAGAAGATATTTCACCTGATATTAGGGAATATCTAGTAAATTACTACCAACCTTATAATAAAGCTCTTGCCAAAGAACTCGGACGGCCGTTACCGTGGCAATCATTTTGGGCTGTTTAATCCTATCCTTTACAGTAAGACCATTAGCAAGAATACGCTTGTATGATCTTTCTTGTAAAATGGATGGTTGTGATTTGTTCCTGAAAATCTGGGAGTTATGTAAGCGTCAACTTGATCGTAGACTGTGTTCTGTTTTCTAAAAATTTAGTCCCCACTTTTGGTTGTTTTCATGGATATATTATTCATTGTCCCTTACATGCCTAATCTGATACGGACACGGCCGTATAATCTGATTCGCCACCTGTCCCAAAGAGAGCATCGGGTAACACTGCTAACCTTGTGGGTAAATGAGCAGGAAAAAGACCAGATAGAACATCTGCGGGATATTTGTCACGACGTGCAGGCTCTACCCATGCCGGCATGGCAATCATTATGGAACAGTTTGCGGGCTGTACCTAGCCGTCAGCCGTTACAAAGCGTCTATTCCTGGAAGCCGGAACTGGTGTCTCATCTGAATGGGAATTCTCCTTTTGACGTGGTGCATGTAGAGCATTTGCGTGGGGCGCGTTATGGAGTGTATTTGCAGCAGCACACAAGTTTGCCAATAGTGTGGGATAGCGTGGATTGTATCTCCCATTTGTTCCGGCAGGCTGCTGCCCAAAGTAAAAACATGTTGAGTCGAGTGCGCAGCCGGTTTGAATTGAGTCGCAGTGCCTACTATGAAGGCTGGTTGTTGGACAAGTTCAATCACATTTTGGTGACTTCGCCCTTAGACAAACAGGCGTTGTTGGGCTTGGCCCCGGATAAAGAAAAAGTCGCGCCTATGTCTGTGGTGGCGAATGGTGTGGATACGATTAATTTTTACCCTGATCCTACCGTGATACGAGACCCGGAGACATTGGTTATTAGCGGCAAGATGAGTTACCACGCTAACATCACTATGGTATTGCATCTGGTAAATGAGATTATGCCATTGGTTTGGGCGCAACGGCCGTCCGTCAAGCTCATTATTGTGGGCAAAGACCCGGTACACGAAATCACAACGTTGGCAAATAACCCCAACATTGTTGTCACCGGCACGGTAGATGCCATAACACCTTATTTACAGCAGGCTACGATTGCCGTTGCTCCCATCACTTATGGAGCCGGCGTGCAGAATAAGGTGCTGGAAGCGATGGCTTGCGCCACCCCAGTTATCACTACGTCACGGGCTATTTCTGCCTTGCGTGCTGTACCAGACGAAGATGTGATGGTAGCAGACAATGTGACTGATTTTGCTTCGGCTATTCTGAGGGTATTAAGCGATCCGGAAAAGCAGAAGATGTTGGGGAAAAACGGCCGTCGTTACGTGGAAGCATATCATCAATGGTCCGCCATTGCGGCCCAGCTGGAAACGATTTATCAGGAAACAATCCACACTTGTGCCCCACAAACAATACCGGTGTGAGGAAGTGGAACTGCTATGGTAATCATTCAAACGCCACTACGAATCAGCCTCTTTGGCGGTGGAACCGATTTTCCAGCCTATTATTTAGAGCATGGCGGTTGTGTTCTCAACACCGCCATAGACAAGTACATTTTTGTCACCATCAAAAATCGCTTTGATGATAAATTGCGTATTGGCTACTCTCAGACAGAAATGGTAGATAGCGTAGAGGAGATTCAACATGAACTCATCCGTGAAGCTTTGCGTCATACCGGAATTACACATGGTGTGGAAATCACGACGATGGCCGATATTCCCACTAAAGGTTCTGGTTTGGGTTCTTCCAGTACGGTAACGGTCGGCGCCTTGCACGCCATGTATGCCTATAAACGGGAATTGGTGCTGACAGAACGGCTGGCTCAAGAAGCCTGTCTGATTGAACGGGAGATACTGCGAAAGCCCAGTGGCGTTCAGGACCAATACATTGCCGCCTATGGTGGTTTTCGTTTTATGGAATTTACTACAGAGGGTGAAATTATTGTACGTCCCGTTTCCCTCAGCCAGCGCACTTTGCGTTGTCTGAATGACAATTTACTTATCTTTTTCACTGGCATTACCCGGCAAAACGGCCGTATTCTGGAAGAGCAAAAAACTAATATCAGCGACAGACTCGCTGTTCTGGAACAGATGAAACAAATAGCTTACACGGCCTGCGATGAATTGCAAGGGGAAAATGTAGATGCCGTGGGCGAACTGTTGCATGAAAGCTGGCAGCTAAAAAAACAGCTTGCCAGCCAAATTAGCAATCCTCAAATAGACAAAATGTACGAAATAGCGTTACAGGCTGGAGCAACGGGCGGAAAGGTTTCCGGCGCCGGTGGTGGCGGGTTCCTTTTGCTTTATGTACCGCGCAGCCGGCAGGAAAAAGTACGGGACGCCATGAAAGGGTATCAGGAATTGCCCATTACGCTGGGGCAGGATGGCAGTAAGGTTATCTTTGATTATCAACGGTGAGGCATGAAATGGAAAGCATAGTCAAGGTCTACATAGAGGAACTCAAAAGTACGCTTGACCTTTTGGATGAGGCTGCCATTAATGAAGCTATTCATACCATGCACCAGGCACGGCTGAACGGCCGTCAGGTTTTTGTGATGGGGAATGGCGGTAGTGCAGCTACGGCCGTACATTTTGTGGGTGACGTAGCCAAAAACACACGGGCAGATGGCCTTCCGCGTTTTCGCATGATTTGCTTAAACGATAACATCACTGCCTTTTCTGCTTACGCCAACGATGAAGGCTACGAAAACGTCTTTGTCCAGCAGCTTATCAACCTCATCCAACCCGGAGATGTAGTCGTCGGTATTTCTACCAGCGGTAATTCCGAAAATGTCCTGCGAGCCATTGATTACGCCAATAGTACAAACAATAACCCAACAATTGGCCTAACCGGTTTTACTGCCGGGCAATTAAAAGACATGGTGGACATACATCTCCACGTACCCAGCGACAATATCGAACAGGTGGAAGATATTCATATGATACTGGCTCATCTTATGACCACAGCGCTGCGGCAAAAGGCTGTTCAGGAATCCCTCCAAATAACCCAGTACTCAGAAGAACAACGAGTAGGAATAGCTTATGGAAATTAAAGAATACTTTAATCCGTTATTGAAATGGTGGTGGTTAATCATTTTGTCTGCGATTATTGCCGGAGGCGCCAGCTTCCTGGCTACCCGGCAACAGGTACCTGAATTTATTTCCCAAACAACATTGATCATTGGCAGTGCTATAGATAACCCCAACCCTTCCAACAACGATTTGTATTTAAGTCGTCAGTTGGCAGCCACCTATGTTGATTTAGCTGGTCGGAATTCAGTGCGAGAGGCGGCCATGGCAGCATTGGGAATGACGTGGCTGCCAAACATTCGTGTTTTCCAGCCTACCAACTCCAATACCATTGAAATCATCGTCACCGACACTGATCCGGTACGTGCTCAAGCTGTGGCAAGCGAATTGGCCCGTCAATTGATCCTGCGCAGTCCTGCGGCTCAAGACGACCGATCGGCGCGGCAGGATTTTGTTAACGAGCAGTTGGATGAGTATGAACAGGCAATCACAGAAACCAAAGACCAGATAACGGCTAAAAAAGAGGAATTAGGCCAACTCATTAGCGCTCGTGAAATTGCCAGCGCGCAGGACGAAATCAGGTCTTTGGAAAGTAAGCTGCAAACGTTGCAATCAATTTATGCGAATTTGTTACAGGGCACGGGTGAGGGGGCCACAAATACAGTGCGTATATTGGAAGAAGCTTCTTTGCCGCGCAGACCGATTAATTCCAACAACCTGCCAACGATTTTAACAGCAGCGGCTATTGGTTTTGCCTTGGCGGCGATGGCCGCTTATATATTAGAGTATTTGGATGATTCAGTAAAAACACCGGTCCAAATTGAGCGGTTGGTTAATGTGCCTACATTGGCTGGCATTGGCAACATTAAATCAGCAGATAAGCAGAACGTGTTGGTCACTGTTAATCAGCCAAAATCAACCATGTCAGAAGCCTACAGGGTTTTACGAACAGGGATTCAGTTTTCCGGCATAGATAAGCAAAATACCATTTTGCTGGTGACCAGCGCTGTGCCTCAAGAAGGCAAAAGTACAACGGCCGCTAATCTGTCAGTGGTATTAGCTCAAGCCGGCTATCGTGTTCTTCTGTTGGATGCGGATTTGCGCCGCCCTTCACAGCATCATGTATTTGATTTACCTAATTCGCGAGGTCTGACGACAATTCTGTTGCAAATGGATGACACAGATGAGGCTGATACGCAAAGCCTGATCGAAGATGTGGCCCATCCAGCCCAAGTGGATGGGTTGCAAGTTGTTACCTGTGGCCCTCTGCCTCCAAATCCGTCAGAGCTGCTTGGCTCTTTACGCATGAAGCATTTGTTGGAAGTAGTCGGGGGTGAATTTGATTACGTGGTTGTGGATAGTCCGCCGGTTTTGTCAGTGACAGACGGTGTTATTCTAGCAGCCCAGGCTGGTAGCACCATTGTTGTGGTTCAGGCCAATAAATCTCGTGAAGATGATTTAAAACAAACAATGGAACGCTTGCATGATGTAAATGCCAATGTGGTAGGATGTGTGTTGAACTTATTAAAACCTAGAAGCGAAGGATATCAATATTACCGTTATTTTCGGGACCCTTATTACATGTCAAACGAGTCTAATGATTCAGATGTTGCTGGAGATGCGCCTCCCAAGCGAAAGTTGCTCAAGCGGTTTAACCACAGCCGTGAGGCGGTATAG
>JALUPA010000469.1 GCA_027054335.1 Ardenticatenaceae bacterium | reverse complement strand
GTATCAAACAAAGCAGTGAGGGCGCGGGATACGGCCGTTAAATGCCGAAACTCCACCAACTCCCCCGCGTTCAACAAATCCTGCGTCAGCAGCCACCCCTGCGGCAGCCATTTTGCCAGCGGCTCCAGCCGCTCCGCCAGCCGTGTGGCCAGCACCCCCAAATACAACGGTAGATGCCCGTAGGCAAACTTACGCGGCGCATCTTGCAGCACCTCAATCCCTTCACTGGCAGCAGCCGACGGCCAATAATACGGGTTAAAAGGTGATTGGCGGGGATTGAGGGCAGTTTTCAGGTGGGACGGCCGTTCAATCGTCGTCGCTACCCAGGTAATATACCGTTCATCCGGATGATAATGCTGGTAGCCGTCCCAATCAAGCCCCGACAGCCGCAAAGCCGCCGCCATAATCAGGATAATCACCACTAAAATCGCCACCAACCATCTATTCATAAGCAAATTTGGCCTGGTTCAAAAACCCGGAAAACCAGCTTAACACTTTGTAGGGCGATTTTGCAAATCGCCCAGAGAACGATTTGCAAAATCGTTCTACAGTTTGTAAAGATATTTTTGCCCGAAATGAACCAGGCCGCAAATTTTTATCTGAAAAGGGGCAAAGAAGCAGAGTGGCCAAGTATCCTGCAACCTCGCCACCCTGCAACAAAAAGGCCGGAACAATGTTCCGGCCCAAAATATCTACTTTGAGAAGACGCCAGCAAACTACTCTTCGCCTTCGTCTTCACCCTTACCCTTTTCAATAATCTCCACTTCTTCGGCCAGACCTTCACCTTCTTCCAGACCTTCTTCCAATTCCTCTTCTTCCGTGATCAGCGTCTCAAAGGCAAAGCGGGCCATGACTGTATCCGGGTCGGTCAGAATGGTAACACCTTCCGGAGCCGTCAGGTCGCCCACGTGGAGTACGTCAGATGTTGAAGCAATCTGACTAATATCCACTTCAATTTCAGAAACCAGATTTTCCGGCAAACATTCGATTTCCACCGACTGCAAAGCCAAAACAACAGCACCCAAGCCTTCCCCGGCCGCTGAAGACTCGCCCACCATAACCAGAACAGCTTCTGACGTAATCGTCTGCGCCATATCCACTTCCATAAAGTCTACGTGGATCAAATCACCGCGCGTCAGATGTTGTTGAATCTCACGGGCTAAGACAGTGCGATTCTTGCCCTCAATCTCCACATCAATCAGATTGGTTGTACCCGCATCCCGCAAAGTTAAAAATAGGGCATGTTCTTCAATCTGGACATTGAGCGGGTTTTGTTGCCCGTAAATAACGGCCGGTATCCAGCCATCACGACGTAACTGCTTAACTTTTTTACCGACAACCACACGCGGCTCGGCAGTAATAGTGTATCTATCAGACATCTTTCCTGTTCCTCAGTTTGTAAACTCCTCAGCTAGGAGGGGAATTTTCGGACGATTTGTAATGTGACGGTATAATACCATCAGGCATAAAAAATGCTTGTTCACATGAAGGCCAACAAGCCGGTAAAGTATAACAGTTTATGCTGAAACGTCAATTATTTCTGAAGCGGTTTCCGTTTGCTCAGAAAAGAATAATTTGACGATTATCTCATCTCCAAGTACAAATTTAACCGGAGGTTTCTGGTATTCAAATGACAACACAGACAATGACCCAAACAACTGACCTGAACGCTTATTACGACGTTATTCAAACGTTGGGGTATCTGCTCACACCGGCAGAAGCGCAGCGCTGGAGTACGGCCGTACTCAAAACTCTCGGTCTGAACATGAGCCGCAGCGCCAAAAAACAGCTAAAAAAGGCGCTGCCCAAAGAACTGGCCTACGACGTGGGCCGTATTTTCCGGCTGGTCCATTTTCGTGACAAAACAATGCCCCGTGAAGATTTCCTGAAAGAATGTGCCCGCCGCGCCGGAGCCACCGACCCCGTCTTCGCCCGCCATCCGGTTAAAGCCGTCCTCCACGCCCTTAAAGATTTGCTGGACGATGCTACCATCCAGACGGTAACCGACGCTCTGGCCCCCGAAATCAGCCGGCTATGGCAAGAGGCTTGATTCAATTTTCGGTGGGTAGTGTTCAGTTTTCAGTAAACGTTGGGCGATTTGCCAAATCGCCTTACAAGCTGTTGCTGGCTTGGGGCGGCCTGGGGCTAATCCTCCTTCTGGTCGCCGGTTGCAGCCAGCAGCCGCCCCAAACCGCCCAACAGCAGCCCATCCCCATCACCCTTATCGCCGACGGCCGTACCTTCAACCTCACCACCGAAGCCGCCACCGTGCGCGAACTGCTGGCCGAAGCCGGTATTGAACTGGGCGAACTGGACGAAGTAACGCCCCCGCTCTTCACGCCCCTGCAAAACCAGATGGAAATCCGGGTGGTGCGCGTGCGCGAAGACCTGGAAATCGTCACGGAAAGCATCCCTTACGAGCGCCGTTTTGTGCGCACCGACACGATGACCGCCGAAGACGAGCCACAAATCGTCCAGCCGGGCAAAAACGGTCTGGAGGAAGTGACCATCCGCATTGTCTACCGGGATGATTTGGAATCGGAACGGTGGGAAGCGCAGCGGGTGGTAGTAGAGGAGCCGCAAGACGAATTGGTAATGATTGGCATTGGGGCCAGCCGGGAAAACGTACCCTTCCCCGGTTTGTTGGCCTACATTAGCGGCGGCAACGTTGTTTTGCTGCGAGGCACAACGGCCGTACCCGAACAACTGGGCACCGGCGGCCAACTGGACGGCCGTGTCTTCACCCTCTCCCCTGACGGCAGCCAACTCCTCTACACCCGCGCCGCCACAGACACAACCAAATTCAACAACACTCTGTGGCTGATTGATACAGAACGCAGCGCCAAACCGCGCGAATTAGGCGTGGAAAATGTGCTGTGGGCCGGCTGGAATCCTGCCACCGAGGAACCGCAAATCGCCTACACTACCGCCCGCTCCTCCGACCAGCCGCCCGGCTGGGAAGCCAACAACGATCTCTGGCTGGGACTCATCCCCGCAGATGAAGACGCCGAATTTGAACCGGAACAGTTGATTGAAGCCTACCCCGCCCTGAACGGCTGGTGGGGCGGTAACTACGCTTGGTCGCCAGACGGCCGTACCCTGGCCTACGCCTACGCCAATGAAGTGGGTCTGATTGACACGCAGGCGGAAGACGAGACTACCTTGCGCCGCCAACTGGTAGAATTTACGCCCTACAACACCAACGCCGATTGGGTCTGGGTGCCTACCCTCACCTGGTCGCCGGACGGCCGTTTCCTGGCCTTCACCCAACACGGCGGCGATGACGAACAAGCTATGCAGTTTGATAGCTGGGTCGCCGACACTCAATCCCCCCTGATGGCTAAATTCCGGGAGCAGAGCGGCATGTGGGGCCACATGCGCTGGTCGCCCAACCCGGACGCCAGCCAGATTGCCTGGCTGCAAACCACCAACCTTCTGGACAGCCTGCGCAGCAATTACACCCTCTGGCTGATGGACAGTGACGGCAGCAATGCCCGGCAGCTATACCCGCTGCCGGGAGAAAACAGCGCCTTTTCGCGGGACGCCAACTTTATGGCCTGGGGGCCGGACGGCCGTTTCATTGCCTTCATTTTTGACGATGACCTGTTTCTGCTGGATTTGGAAACCGAAGAAGTGACCCGCATCACCCAGGACGACAACCGGGACGCCCACCCCGTCTGGGCC
>JALUPA010000468.1 GCA_027054335.1 Ardenticatenaceae bacterium | reverse complement strand
GAACAGCAGTTGCAAGAGTCCGTAGTCCGCAGGCGGATGGAGCGGGATATTTTGGTGCAGGAGTTGGCAAATATGGAGGATGACGTGGGGCTGACGGCCGTATCCGGGGATGAATTTGCCGACATCGTTTGGGATGTGAGCCTGGAAGACGCCTTTGTAGAAGATTTATCTCCTGCCTATGACCGGTATATCCGGCAGCGGATGGACCGCATTTATTTTGAAGAAAATTTTGATGACAACGTGGATTTTGATTGAATAGCCGCGGATTGCGCGGATTTTTCTGGATTTAATCCCCAATAATCTGCGCAATCCGCGGCAATTTTCAGGAGAAAAGATGGAAGCGACGATTACATTATTGCCGGGCGACGGCATTGGCCCGGAAGTGGTAACAGAAGCGCAAAAAGTGTTAACGGCCGTAGCCGCCAAACACAATCACACCTTTCAGTTTCGGGAAGGGCTGATGGGCGGCATTGCTATTGACCAGACGGGTAACCCTCTGCCGGAAGAAACGTTAGGGATGTGCCTGGACGGGGACGCCGTGCTGCTGGGTGCAGTTGGCGGCCCCCAATGGAGCGATCCCACGGCTAAAGTGCGCCCGGAACAAGGACTGCTCAAACTGCGCAAGTCGCTGGGCGTTTTTGCCAACATTCGGCCAGTCAAAGTGTTTTCGGCATTGGCTGACGCCAGCCCGCTGCGGCCGGAGCGGGTGGAAAATGTAGACATTGTTTTTGTGCGGGAACTGACGGGCGGCATTTACTTTGGTCAGCCACAGGGACGGGAAACGGTGAACGGCCGTCGCGCCGGGTACGACACGATGCGTTACGACGAAGAAGAAATACGGCGGGTGCTGGAAGTAGCCTTTCGTCTGGCGGCGCAGCGGCAGGGTAAAGTGACCTCGGTGGACAAGGCCAACGTCCTGGCTTCCTCTCGCGTCTGGCGGGAAGTGGCCCACGAAGTGGCGGCGGAACACCCGGAGATTGAATTTGAAGACGTGCTGGTAGACGCCATGGCCATGTACCTGATCAACCGCCCCGGCGATTTTGACGTGGTGGTGACGGGCAACATGTTCGGTGACATCCTCTCTGACGAAGCCTCGATGATTACCGGTTCGTTGGGGATGCTGCCTTCGGCGGCGTTGGGTGGCCCGGACTCGGTGGGGTTGTACGAACCCATTCACGGTTCCGCGCCGGATATTGCCGGACAGGGCATTGCCAATCCGTTGGCAACTATTTTGAGCGCGGCGATGCTGCTGCGTTCCAGTCTGGGCTTGAGTGAGGCGGCGGCTGAGGTGGAAACGGCCGTAGCTCAAGTTTTGGCTAATGGCTACCGGACGGCTGATCTGGCGAAAGAGGGAGATACGGCCGTTAGTACCCGGGAAATGGGTAATCGGGTTGTCGCCTCTTTGTTCTAAATGGGAAAACTTATGTCTCATAATCGACATACACAATCTCTGGCCCTCCCCCAAGTCGTAGATGCGCCCGTTTCATTTGTATTTTGTCTACCGCAAATTGTTGAGAAGATACTCCTGAAAGTATGAAATGGTATATTTTAGCAACAGGGCTGGCCCTGACGGGGCTGTTTTTGTATTGGCTGCTGGTCATTACCGAGGGAGTGTACCTGGGTCGGCGGGTAGTGGTTTGGCTGTATGATTTGACGGCGGGCAAGTATGACGGCATCAAGGAATTTGCGCCGGAGATGGAGTCGTTTTTTGTGGTACGGCCGTTGCGTCACCGCCTGCGCCACGCGCCTGCCCCGCTCATTCTGGACGTAGCGACGGGTACGGGGCGCGTGCCCTGGTTTTTGCTGGAAGACCCGCTGTTTAACGGCCGTGTCATTGGCCTGGATGCGTCAGAGAAGATGCTGCGTCTGGCGGCGGAAAAGTTGAAACCTTACGGCCGTCGGGCCGCTTTTGCGCAGCAAACGGCCGACCGCCTGCCCTTCGCTGACAACACTTTCCCCGCCGTCGCCTGCCTGGAATCTCTGGAATTTTTCCCTTCTGACGTGGCTGCCTTGCAAGAAATGGTGCGCGTCTTGCAGCCCGGCGGCGTCCTCCTCGTCACTCGTCGCCGGGGACGCGAAGCCAAACTGTTCCTCGACCGTTACCGCAACGTGCCCCAATTTGAAGCCCTCCTGCGCGACGTGGGTCTGGTGGACGTACACACTCTGCCCTGGCAGGAGGATTACGATCAGGTGTTTGGGCGGAAGCCGGCGGTCAGTAAGCAGTAATCGGTAATCGGTGAACGGTAATCAGCAGCCGGATGACTGATACCCGCTTACTGTTCCCCACGCCAGGTACGCAGCACATCGTCAACATCGGACATCACCATATCCCGCGCCAGCCAGCGATCCATGCCCTGCATCAGCAGTTCGTCATAATTTGTCTCGTGATGGCGGACATGGGCCTGCACAGCCAGGTAAATTGCTTCGGCGTCCAGCGCTTTGGCGGCGGCGGAACGGCCCACCCGGCCGCTGTACTTGCGGCAGGCGTGTTCGGCAATCTCTTGTTCGCGCCCTGGCGGGCAGTCCGGATACAGTTCCCGCACCCGTTGAGCAAACTGGGCCACATATTGTTGGTCCAACTCCGCCCGGCGGACGGCGTTTCGTTCCCGGCGGCGCGCCCGCGCGTCCGCATCGGCCAGACATTCCGCCTCGGCCTGATGCAGGGCGGCTTCTTCCACCAGCAGCCCTTGCCGCTCGTACCGTTTGCGGGTGCGGCTCCATTCCAGCACCACAGCAACCAGGGTGGAGTATTTGCGCGACCGCCGTGTGAGAGCCGCATCTCCCGCCGGTAAAAAAACGAGGTGGTCCAGATCGGCGCAGGCGAGACAAAGCGCGCCTTTATCCTCCTGCAAAGTAATCCAGGCGTGCCGCCCCAAATCTGCGCCGCATTCGTCGCAGTGGGACTCGCGCCGGGTGATAAATACGGTCAAATCGCTCTTTGCCATGAGGCTATTTTAGCAAATTTTCCTGCCTCGTGGAAGCCTCGTCAATCCCAAAAGTTGCCGGTGATCTGCACTCCCAGAATGAGTACGCCGAAAAATAGGAGAATGCTGATTAATCCCATACCAATGGCCCATCTGATTTTCTGTTTTTTGGCTTCGGGCCAAAGCCAGGCGGTAAGGGCGGTAACGCTGATCAGGGCGGTGAGTACGGCCGTAACCACCATCCCCCACAAAAACGTCTCTTCCGGCAGATTTTCAATGAAGTACCGCCGCTGTAACTGATCCATTTGTGCCTTGCCCAGTCCCATGTCACTCTGAACGTAGGCGAACCAGTGAACCTGAACGTGAGGCGATCCATAGTCGCACGGCCACATTTGCCCATCATAAAGGGCCTGGCACCGGCCGCCAAAGGGGAAGAGGCTTGACGGCGCATTTCTGATCGCCTTGATTTGCAGCGGTTTACCGGCTATCTGCGCAGTGCAACTGGCGGCGAAGGGATCGCCTACGGCCATAGCCCCACATTCCAGCCGCCTCCCGGAGATGAAAATAATACTTTCCTCTGTACCCCATTGACCAATCCCTACCCCCAGAATTTCTTGACCTTCCGGCCCCGGTGACGCCTGATACAGTAGTAAAACCAGTATGCCCAAAGTGATGAAGTATACGGCCGTGAATCCCAATATCAGTTTGCGTATCATCTTGTTTCCTCCAATTATCTGTTCCTTTCTCAATCTGTTGTACTCTCTCA
>JALUPA010000467.1:2477-3698 GCA_027054335.1 Ardenticatenaceae bacterium | reverse complement strand
CCGAAAAACCCCATCTTTGCCCAACTGCTGGACGCCAGCCGCCAACTGGATATGGTGGTCAGCTTTGTAGAGACGGACCGGCGGCAAAAGTTCTTCATCGCCGCTGCCTATTTGTCACAGGGAGAACTGGTACACCTGCACCGCAAAGTCTACCTGCCCACCTACGGCATGTTTGACGAAGGGCGCTACTTTGCCTGGGGGGACGCTATCCGCGCTTTTGATACGGCATACGGCCGTGCCGGACTCCTCATCTGCGAAGATTTCTGGCACGTCAGCACGCCCTATACGCTTTGGCTGGACGGGGCAGACTTACTCATCCTCATTTCCGCCTCACCGGGGCGCGGTTTGGCGACAGAGCAGAAAATTGGCAGCGCCAAATGGGTGGAGCATATCAACCAGGCGTATGCCAGCATGTTTACCAACTTTGTCATCCACGCCAACCGCACCGGCTTTGAGGATGGCGTCACCTTTTGGGGCGGCTCGACAGTTTACGGGCCGGAAGGGAATTTGCTGGCCCAGGGGCCCTATTACGAGGAAGCGTTGGTGACGGCCGTGCTGGACATGAACCAACTGCGCCGCGCCCGCATCCGCCTGCCCCTCCTGCGCGACGAGCGAGTCGGCCTGACCCAGCGGGAGTTGAAGCGCATTCTGGATTCGGAGTATCCCGTGACCAGTGAGCGGTAATCGGTGAGCGGTTTTCTCTGCGCCTTTGCGTCTTTGCGCGAGGATTTTTTTCAATAACCTCTTTTATAAGGAATGCTAATGGACAATGTAACGACAGAAATTGATGAGTTTGAAATTCCGGAGGGATTCCGTTCCGGTTTTGTGGCAGTGGTAGGCCGGCCGAATGTGGGTAAAAGCACCCTGATGAACGCCTTCCTCCAGGACAAAATCGCCATCGTTACCCCGCGCCCCCAAACCACCCGCACCCGCCAGCTAGGCATCCTGACCACAGACAGCTACCAGATCATCTTCATTGATACGCCCGGCCTGATCAAGCCGCGCCATAAGCTGGATGAGTACATGGTGGAAGTAGCCACCGATTCACTGGAAGATGCAGACGTAATTTTGTATCTGGTGGACGTCAGCCAGCCGGTGGGCACAGGGGACAAGATTATTGCCGGGCAGCTTCAGGCAGTGAAGAATACGCCCCTCATCCTGGGGATGAACAAGGCGGATTTACTCAAGCCGGATCAGGTCATGCCCCAAACAGAAGCATAC
>JALUPA010000467.1:0-2467 GCA_027054335.1 Ardenticatenaceae bacterium | reverse complement strand
CCTCCTGCCGGATGCGCCCTGGATTGTGTTTTCGGCCACGCGGGGCCACGGCCGTGACGAACTGCTGCAAATGCTTGTAGAACGTCTCCCGGAAGGCCCGCCCTTCTACCCGCCGGATCAGATAACAGACGTATACGTGCGGGACATGGCCGCCGAATTTATCCGGGAACAAATTATGCTGCAACTGCGGGAAGAAGTGCCTTACGGTACGGCCGTAAAAATTCTGGATTTCAAGGAACGGGACAACGGCACAACCTACATCAGCGCCAACATCTTTGTGGAGCGGGACACCCACAAACGGATTATCATCGGCAACAAAGGGGAGCAACTTAAAAAGATCGGGGCCGCCGCCCGCAAAGAACTGGAGCAACTGACAGGCGGCAAGGTATATCTGGAATTATGGGTTAAAGTGCTGCCCAAATGGCGGCGCAACGAAAAGGCGCTGCGGCGGCTGGGATACAAGAAAATGGATTAAACTACGGATGACCGCAGGCGGGGTGGAACTTTGCGGAAAAGATAAGGGGGTACAAGTGAGAGAACGCTTATCCTGCCGGGCCTACCCCCAAGTAGGATCAAAGTCCCAATTTCCCGGCAAAACAGCCTTTGTAATGTTTTTCGTAATATTCTATAAGTATATATTAAGCGAGGTTTGATAAACCTTATGGGTGGCGCTAAACAATCACCGCAACAACACCGTAGCGCAAAGATGCTCACATCGTAACTACATCACAGCCGCATTGTTGCAATCACTGTAACCGCATCGCTGTTAATATGGGAGAATCATCATAGTACGAGCAGCATCACAGCAATCATCGCAACCGCATTGCAACTAACATCGCCACAACACTGAGGCCAACATCACAGCCGTATCACAGTCAGGTTTTGCGTTACCCATTGTTTTCTAAAGAGCTTGGACTTGAATCGTTCCCCAAAACATTTTCTGGTCTAAGCTCTTTTATTTTGCCAATTTTACGGCCGTATCCAGTTACGGCCGTTCCCCCAAATATCCCAACAAAGCCTGCAAGCCAAGCAAATAGCTGCGCGCCCCAAAACCGCTGATCTGCCCTACACACACCGCCGCCAATACCGATTGCTGACGAAAAGCCTCACGGGCATGGATGTTGGACAGATGCACTTCTACCGCCGGCAAACCCACAGCGGTAACCGCGTCACGCAGGGCGTAGGAATAATGCGTCAACGCGCCGGGATTGATAAGAATACCGTCCGCCCACTCCCGCGCCTCGTGGATGGCGTCAATGAGCGCACCTTCGTGATTCGATTGCAAAAAGCGTAACGTTGTCTGGTAACTGGCGGCCTGCTCAACCAGCATTTGGTTGATGTCGTCCATTGTCTGACGGCCGTAAACTTCCGGTTCGCGTGTTCCCAGGAGATTCAAGTTCGGGCCGTGTAATACCAGAATATTACGCACTATCGTTTCTCCATCTTTACATGATAATGAGGATATTACGGCCGTCAAGCACCTGAGTGTCAATCTTTACCTAATTTTAACGGTTGGATTTGCCTGTACCGCCGCCAACGTCTCCATCACGGCCGTTTCCGGCACGTCATCCGCCACAAAAACGTCCCCCACATCCCGCAGCAGGACAAAACGCAGTTTGCCCGCCGCCTTCTTCTTGTCGCTGAACATCGCTTGATACTGCGCCTGGGGTGGCAAATCAGCCGGGATGCGGTCGGGTAGATTGGCGTGCCACAACGTCATTTCAATCCGCTCCTGCAAATCTGAGACACAATACCCCAACCGAGCCGACAAATTGGCTGCCGCCATCAAGCCCATGGCTACCCCTTCCCCGTGCCGGATGCGATATTGGCTAACTTGCTCAATGGCGTGACCAAATGTATGTCCCAAATTAAGTGTGGCCCGACGGCCGTGTTCAAAAGGGTCTTCCTGCACCACCAACTGCTTCACCCGGATGGCGCGGGTGACGAGAGATTGGAGATTGGAGATTGGAGATTGGAGATTCACTAACCAATCCCCATTCGCCAATCTCTCAAATAAATCCACATCGCCAATAAGACCATGCTTAATCACTTCTGCCATCCCGGCAGACAGTTCTTCCGGAGGAAGGGTTTGCAAGGTAGCAACGTCAGCAATTACGGCCGTAGGCTGCTTGAACGCCCCCACCAGATTTTTTCCCTGGGGCAAATCCACCCCCGTCTTGCCGCCCACAGAGGCGTCCACCATCGCCAGCAGAGAAGTGGGGCACTGCACAAAATTGACGCCGCGCATGTAGGTGGCCGCCACAAATCCGGCCACATCCCCCACCACGCCGCCGCCCAAAGCCATTACTGTGCCGCCCCGATCCAGCCCGGCAGCCAACAACTGCTCATACACGCCATTGACTGTTGCCAGCGTTTTGTTCTGCTCCCCGGCCGGTATGGTGATCACGCAAGCCACGTCAGAGATGGCCTGGGCATATAACGGCCCTACGTTACTGTCGGTGATGAG
>JALUPA010000466.1 GCA_027054335.1 Ardenticatenaceae bacterium | reverse complement strand
TGCTGGCCGGCCCTACCGTCACCAAATCCCAATCATAATCCCGCTGCCACTGCAAATGTGCCGCTGCCAGCGCCGCCGCATCCTGGTCATCTCCCGGCCAATGCCGCCACAAAGCCACCGGCGGTCGATCCGGTTGTTCCCCGGTAATGGCTGCTTCCAATCTCTTTCGTTTACTCCAGTCAGACATAACATCTCCTCTGCTGCGTGATACGTAATTTACTTTCACGCATCACCCATCACGAAATTTTCTATCCCATTCCTACCCGAAATAATAGTACCAATCCCCGCATGACAGGGTATACTTAAACCGAAAAGGCATTATAACCAAGATCAAAGGTATTGCGTACTGCGTATTACATACTTCCTCTGGTTACGCGCTACGCTAGGTCATACGCAAATTAAGGAGATCGCCATGGATTCATACCAATTAACTGTCAACACCATCCGCACCCTGTCAATAGACGCCATCCAGAAAGCCAATTCCGGCCATCCCGGCCTGCCTTTGGGGATGGCCGACGTCGCTACCGTGCTATGGGCGCAATTCCTTAAATTCGACCCGCAAGACCCCGATTGGCCGGATCGGGATCGCTTTGTTCTCTCCGCCGGGCATGGCAGTATGCTGCTCTATTCGCTGCTGCACCTGAGCGGCTATGATTTAACCCTGGACGACATCAAACAGTTCCGGCAATGGGGCAGCCGCACGCCGGGGCATCCCGAATACGGCCATACGCCCGGCGTGGAAATGACCACCGGGCCGTTGGGCCAGGGCATTTCTTCGGCCGTGGGCATGGCCCTGGCCGAACGCTGGCAAGCTGCCCGCTTCAACCGCCCCGGCTATGAGGTAATGAACCACCATACCTTCGTCATTGCCGGGGATGGCGATCTGATGGAAGGCGTATCCAGTGAAGCCTGCTCCTTGGCCGGACATTGGCAGCTTGGCCGGTTGATTGTCTTGTATGATGACAACCATATTTCTATTGACGGCTCGACTGCCCGGTCATTCACAGAAGACGTGCTGGAACGTTTTGACGCTTATGGTTGGCACACCCAGCGTATAGATGGTCAGGATCGGGAAGCAGTGGCGACGGCACTGACGGAGGCGGTGGCAGAAGAGTCACGGCCGTCCATCATTGCCTGTCGCACCACCATCGGCTACGGCAGCCCCAACCGGGCCGGCACAGCCAAAGCTCACGGTGAACCCTTGGGTGAAGAAGAAATCCTCCTGACCAAAGAAAACCTGGGTTGGCCTTACCCCGAACCGTTCATCGTGCCGGAGGGTGCAGACCAACCGCTCAAAGCAGCCGCCGAGAAGGGACAAGCGTGGCACATTCAATGGCTGGCCATGATGGAAGAGTACGAAACAGCTTATCCCGAAGAGGCCGCCGAACTGAAACGGGCTTTCAGTGGTGAATTACCGCCCAATTGGGATGCGGCCCTGCCGGAATTTGACGGTAAACCCATAGCCACTCGCGCTGCTTCCGGGCAGACGCTTAACGCTATCATCGGCAACAACCCTGATATGCTGGGTGGTTCGGCCGATCTGACTGGCTCTAACAAGACGATTACCACGGGGGCTAAAGATATTCAGGCGGGGCAGTATGACGGCCGTTACATCCATTATGGTGTGCGCGAGCATGGCATGGGGGCCATTATGAACGGCCTCTCCCTGCATGGCGTCATCCCCTACGGCGGCACTTTCCTCGTCTTCTCCGACTACATGCGCGGCGCTATCCGGCTGGCGGCTCTGATGAATCAGGGCGTCATCTACGTCTTTACCCACGATTCCATCGGCCTGGGGGAAGACGGCCCCACGCACCAACCCATCGAACAACTGGCCTCCTTGCGTGCCCTGCCTAATTTGACGGTGATACGACCAGCCGATGCCTGGGAAACGGCCGTGGCCTGGAAAGTCGCCCTACAAAACCGCACCACCCCCACTGCCTTAGCCCTCACCCGGCAAAAACTACCAGAATTGGATCGGGAAAAAGCGATGGGAGCAGCCAACGGCGCTTACATCCTCAGTGATGCGCCCGATCCCCGAACCATCCTCATCGCCTCCGGTTCCGAAGTGAGTATTGCCCTGGATGCGCAAGAAATCCTGGCCGCGCAAGGCATTGCCACCCGCGTCGTCTCCATGCCTAGTTGGGAACTGTTCGAGGCCATGCCGCAAAGCTATAAAGACGACGTGCTGCCTCCGGCCATCACTGCCCGCGTCTCCATGGAAGCCGGCGTCACCCAGGGCTGGGAACGATACGTAGGCGACAAAGGCATCGCCCTGGGCATCAACCATTTCGGTGCATCCGCCCCTTACGAAACTATCTACCGCGAATTTGGCCTGACCCCGGAAGCCATGGCCGCCGCGGCCCAATCTCTTCTATAAAAACCTGGAGATAAGGCTTGAATTTGTAAAAATCCGGGCTAATCTGCGCAATCCGCGGCTCAGGCCTTGGGAATTTGGATCTACTGAGATTGGAGATTATCAACTCGCCAATCTCCAAATTCCCCCATCTCCCCAACTGTTTTGGTTGATGGATGATCTCTTTCTGCTATACTAGGCTCCATCAGCATGGATGATAAATAATAACAAACTACATTCCCCCACAAAATTTACAAGTGGTTTATGAGTCAAACAGCACAAATCGAACAAGCAAGTCAACCCACTGCACAATCCAGAAAGCGACGAAAAACCTGGAACAAAGTCAAAGCTGCTGTAGAAGGATATTTGTATCTGACCCCTACCCTCGTCATTCTGGCGATCTTTGTTTACATTCCCATTTTTACCTCCTTCCGCCTCAGCCTTACTCGCATAGCTCCCTTCGGCAACCAAACAATTTTTGTAGGGATAGGTAATTACGCCAGACTGTTTGCTGATCCTGACTACCTGAACAGTCTTAAAGTAACCCTCATGTTTACCTTGGTCGTCGTTCCCGTGGGTATTATTCTGGCAGTTTTCCTGGCTATTGCCCTTTCCTACCCTGTCAGACACCTTTCCTGGTTCCATCGCCTGCTTATTTTTGTGCCTATCGTCATCAGCACGGCCGTTACCGGCGTCTTGTTTCGCTGGATATATCATCCAATTGTAGGCTACCTTAACTATGCCTTGAGTCTGGTGGGGATAGATGGGCCAAACTGGTTATCTTCCAAAGAGTGGGCCTTGTTTGCCGTAGCCTTTGCTGTTATATGGCGTGGTTTAGGCTTCAATGTCATCATCGCCCTGGCCGGTATCCAAAATATTGATTCAACTTACTATGAAGCCGCCAAAGTAGATGGGGCCAACATGTGGCAGCGTGTCAGGAACATTACTCTGCCCTTACTTTCGCCCACCCTGTTCTTCCTCTTAATTATTAACGTCATCAATACCTTACAGGTTTTTGGCGAGATCAACATCCTTACCGAAGGCGGCCCTGGCGGCGCTACCAATACAATGCTTTATTCCATCTACTACGATGCCTTTGTAGGTACGCCTTTCCGCGGCTACGCCTCAGCCCAAGCCTACCTGCTATTCATTGTTATTCTAATAATTTCCTTTATCCAATTTAGAATTTTAGGAAAAAGGGTACATTATCAATGAGCGCGACAACAAAGAGAAATAATAAATCCTGGTTTCGGCGAAACCTGGGAGAAATATCATTACAGATTCTTCTGATTAGTGTAGGTCTATTTGTGGCACTGCCTATTATTATCGCCATCCTCACCAGTTTTAAGCTGCCCAATGACGTAACAAACTTCCCCCCTACTCTGATACCTAAAGTTTGGACCTTTGAAAATTATGTCACCGCCTGGACGTCCAAGCCTTTTGGGCGATTTTTCCTGAACAGCGTTATTCAAACCGGGGTTATTGTGTTTTTCCAGGTGATATTCAGCATTATGGCCGCTTATGCTTTTTCGATTCTGGAATTTCCGGGACGCGATGTCTTGTTTTATGCAATTGTAGCCAGCCTCATGGTACCCTTCCAGCTTACTTTTATCCCCAATTTCATCCTGATCAGCCAATTGGGTTGGGCCAACACATACATGGGCCTGACCATTCCCTTTTTAGCCAGCGCCTTTGGCGTATTTTTGCTGCGGCAGTTTTTCTTAACCATACCCAAAGATTTGCATGATTCGGCCCGCATTGATGGGGCCGGTAACTGGCGTTTTTTGTGGCAAATTCTGGTGCCGCTTAGCAAGGGCGGCATTAGTGCTTTTGCTATCTTCTCTTTCCTGGCAGCCTGGAGCCAGTATTTGTGGCCTTTGATTATCACCAATGAGGAAAATATGCGCACCATCCAGATTGGCATCCGCTTTTTCTTGTTTGACCAGGAACGCGGCGCTGACTGGGGCGCAATCATGGCAGCGGCGGTTATTGCCTTGCTGCCCACGCTGCTCATTTTTCTGATTGCGCAACGCCAACTGGTCAAAGGTATTGCCATGACCGGCTTGAAAGGTTAAATTTGTTTTTTTCACGGCCGTAACCTTGTGTTACGGCCGTATTATTTTAGCCACGCTTGCTATTCTGCAAGCCTACACCTATCCTAAAGGAGGATAAGAATATGAAGAATATTTTCAAAATACTCGCACTCCTGGTAGTAGCAGCCATGTTCCTGGCTGCTTGCGGCGGCGGGGAAACAACCCCGGCAGAACCGCCAGCCCAAGAAGAAGCCCCGGCCGAGGAAGAAATGCCAGCTGAAGAAGAAGCCCCGGCTGAAGAAGAAATGCCAGCCGAGGAAGAAGCCCCAGCTGAAGAAGAAGCGCCGGCTGAAGAAGAAATGCCAGCCGAAGAAGAAGCGCCAGCCGAAGAAGCTATGCCCGAAGGCGACGTTATCAACATCGAATTCTGGCACGCCATGGGCGGCGACTTGGGCGCAGTGGTAGACGAACTGGTAGCCCGTTACAACGAAAGTCAGGATAAAGTCCACGTCAACGCTACCTTCCAGGGCAGCTATGACGATACTTACAACGCCCTCCTGGCTTCCTTTGACACCGGTACCGAACCCAACATCACCCAAAACTTCGATCTGGCTTCGCAAACCATGATTGATACCGGCCGTCTCATCCCTGCCTGGCAGTTGATGGAAAAAGACAATTTTGACGATAGCATCTTCGTCCCTGCCGTCAAAGATTATTACTCAGATGAAAACGGCATGGTAGCCATGGCTTTCAACAGCAGCACACCCATCGTCTACTACAACAAAGAAATCTTTGCAGATGCCGGTCTGGAGCAACCACCGGAAGATTGGACGTTCAGCGAATTCCTGGAATACTGTGACGCTATTCAGGAAGCAGGCACAGAATTCTGCGTGACTTTGGGACAGGTTGGCTGGTACTTCGAGCAGATTTTAGCCAACAGCGGGGGTCTCTATTTCGACAACAACAACGGCCGTACCGGCCGCGCCCAAAATGCCGTCTTCAACGAAGGTCAGGGCGTAGAAGTTTTTGAATTCCTCACCGGACTGTACGCCGATGGCTACGCCCCCAATCTGGGTAAAACCTGGACCGACACCGACGCCGCCTTTATAGCCGGTCAGGCAGCCATGATCCTCGACTCCACAGCCGGAGCGCGTGGCTTCCAGGAATCATCCGACTTTGAAGTGGGCACAGCTTTCATTCCTCACAGCGACAGCAGTGAGCGCAACGGCGTCGTCATCGGCGGCGCAGCTCTGTGGCTCATTGACGCCCAGGACGAAGCCTTGAATGATGCAGCTTGGGACTTTATGAAATTCATGGCCCAGCCGGAACAACAAATCACCTGGCACACCGGCACCGGCTACTTCCCGGTACGCACCGACGTAGCCAGCGATCCCGAACTGCAAAAGTTCTGGGAAGAAAACCCCAACTTTGTCACGGCCATCAAGCAATTGGAAACGACCAAAACCACGCTGGATGACGGCTCACCGAATTACGCCGTATTGGGCGGCCGCGCCGGCCCGTTCCCGGCTATCCGCCAGTTCATCGTAGACGCTTACAGCCGCGTTCTGGATGACGGCTTAACGCCGCAGGAAGCGCTCGACGAAGCAGCCGAAAAAGCCAATCAAGAGTTGGCGGATTACAACCAGTTCTTTGATAACTAGGCGAGATTGGTTCAATCTTGAAGATTGAACCAATCTGGAAAGTGAACGCAGGGTTGGGTTGTCAGGCAATACGCCGCAACCCAGCCCTTTTTACTTCTCAATCTGGAGTAAGACGTGAAGATATTATTGTTGGGCTTTAGCTTTATTGTATTGCTGACAGCTTGCAGCACGGCCGTATCCGAAGAAACAGTGGGTGATACGGCCGTAACCGCCCCCACCACAACCATGATCACCCGCACCCTCCCCGAAAACATAGACGCCGAAGGCCATCGCGGTACGCGCGGCCTCAAACCGGAAAACACCCTGCCCGCCTTCGAGACCGCCCTCGACCTCGGCGTAGATACTCTGGAACTCGACCTGCACTATACCAGCGATGGCGTCGTCATCCTTTGGCACGATGACAAAATAGTCAAAGACAAATGCCGCCTCGACCCCGACAGTGACGGAGAAGCGCCTGACCCTGACAGCCTGATCAAATGGGGCGACGCCCTGATGATCAGCCAGCTTACCCTGGAGCAGCTAAAAGCATACCAGTGCGACCGTAACCCGGACGAAGACGCCTTCCCGGATCAGGATAACACACCCACAGCCCTGGCCGGCAATAACTACCGCCCCGTCACCCTGGCCGAACTGTTCGACTTTGTCCAGGCGTACAGCCAATCAGAAGAAAAAAGCGCAGCGCAGCGGGCCAATGCCGCCCAGGTGCAATTCAACATCGAAACCAAGCGCAAGCCGGACAACCCCAAAGCCATCAGCGACGGTTTCGACGGGCAAAACCCCGGCCCCTTTGAACTGGAAATTCTGCGCCTGATTGAGGAGTATGACCTGGAAGACCGCGTCATCATTCAGAGCTTTGATTTCCGCTCTCTTTGGGCCATCCGCAGCGTCAACGATACTATTCGTCTGGCCGCTCTCAGTCGTCAGGCCGGTTCCGCTGATTTACCAGCCATTGCCGCCAACGGAGCCAACATCTGGTCACCCAAATACAGCACTCTGACAGAGCCATTGGTCAGCAAGGCGCACAAACTGGGCCTGCAAGTCGTCCCCTGGACGGTCAATAACCCGGACGACATGCGCACCATGCTGGAAATGGGCGTAGACGGCATCATCAGCGACCGGCCGGATATTTTGTTGAGCTTGAAATGAGGGGTGAGACGTGATGCGTGATTTATAAAAAACCCCCGGCATTCTTGAATTTTTCAGACGATCTCATCCAATGATACATTCAGTTCAGCGGCAATGCGTTTCATTACCTTAGTTGAGCCGTTTCTATTGCCAGATTCGATTTGGGACAGGTACGATTTGCTAATGCCCACTCGATCCGCCAATGTCTGGAGCGTTAATCCCCGATATTCCCGCCAAAGGCGTAACGGCCGTTCACTGTTCACCAACGCCCGCATCAAAGAAGCCGGAATCGTTTCTTCCTCACCCCGCTCAATTCGGGCGCGAATCTCGTTTGCGTCCTGAACAATCAACTTTTCGCCCTGAATCTCATAAACAATTCGCCAATCTCCCACCCGTAAGCGATAATATAGAGTGCCTTGCAACGGTGCAACATTGTTATGCCGGGCATAAGGATTGCGGGCAATTTCATCCATTTTATCAATCAGGCGGTTTGCCAGATTACGCGGTAATCGTCGTAAAGTTTTTCGGGATGATTTGCTATACTCAACCGTAAATATCACTCTATTTTACACTATTTGTTTGCTATTTGTAAACAACAGGAATTTTTCCATGTTAAAACAACAACAAAAATATCAAGCATTCATCTGGACAACGGCCGTACTCCTCCTCATCCTCCTCGCTGCCTGCCAAAAGCAACCGGAAACGCCACTGGTGCTCTCCCCGCAGGTGGAAGTGGTAGCCGAAGGGCTGCTGGCCCCTATCGGCATGGCCGCCTTACCGGATGGCAGCCTGCTCATTGCCGAAGACGGCACAGGCGGCAACGACGACAGCGCCGGCGTCAGCCTGATGACGCCCGACGGGGAAATCGGCCGTTTCATTTCCGGTTTTGAAAGCAGCCTGGACTCCGGCGACCTGACCGGTTCTCCCCTGGTAGGCATCTCGCCGGACGGCAAAACGTTGTACGTGGGCAACTACGAAGCGGGCCACCTTTGGACGTACCCCCTGCCGGACGAACCGTTGACCCTCTCCGACCAGCCGCTGACAGCCGCCGATCTGGGTCAGGCTATGGGGCCGCTGAACAACGTGCGCCTGCGCAATCCGTTTGACATCGCTTTCGACCCCAAAGGCGTCCCCGTCGTCACCGACGCCACCGGGAACGGTGTAGCCAAAGAGACGGACGACGGCCGTACCCGTTTTATCCACCGCTTTGACGACCTGGTAGACCCCACTAACGACAAGTTGCGCCTTGACCCCGTGCCCACCGGCATCGCCCGCATCGGTGCGGAGTATTACGTCACTCTGACCGGCGGCTGCCCTTACCCGCCCGGCGGCGGTGAACTGGTAGCCATTGACGAGCAGCGTAACCAGCGCACAGTGGCGGATAATCTGAATATGCCCATTGACGTAGCCCTGGGGCCGGACGGCACAATCTGGGTGCTGGAATTTGCCACCTTCACGCCGGACGCTTCCTGTTTTTCCGGGATGGGCTACCAGCAAAAAACGGGCCGCCTCAGCCGCTTACAGCCGGACGGCGCGCTGGAACCAGTGGTAACGGAGCTGAATTACCCTGGCGCGGTTTTGCCCCTGCCGGACGGCAGTCTGTACGTGACGGAGGTGTTTAACGGCCGTCTCCTGCGCATCACTTTTGTAGAAGAAGGGACACAGATGAACGCAGATGAACGCGGATTTACCCCTATTAAAGTCGGCGAGCCAACTTATCGGGACATTGAGGATATGGACGCGGCGCTGACGGCCGTGGCCCAACGCCTCAACTTGCAGCCCTACCCCGGCGCAGCGCAAAAGGAAGGAGATACGCCACTGGCCCGGCTGGGGCAAGACCTGTTCTTCGACCCCCTCCTCTCCGGTGACCAAAACATCGCCTGCGCCACCTGCCATTACCCGGCGCTGGCCATGGCTGACGGCCGCGTCCTGCCCATTGGCACCGGCGGCGAGCAGCTTGGCCCAGCCCGCGATTTTGTGGAACAAGTCGCCCTGGCCCCCGACGCCGCCAATCCCCGCAAGCGGGAAGGCCAAACCGACCCGGAAACCGGCCTGACCGTCGTACCCAACCCTTTCATGGGCCAATTTGTGCCGCGCAACAGCCCCACGGTTCTCAACGCTGCCCTCTTTCCAGCGCAGTTTTGGGACGGCCGGGTGCAGCAATACGCCAGCGGCCAACCCGTCCAGACCCAGGAAGAACTGGTCAACCAGTTCCAGTTGGGTGACGCCCTGGCCGCCCAAGCCTTGTTTCCGCTCACCAGCCTGCACGAAATGGCGGGAGCCACCCTGGGCGACCTGCCGGCCCAGGAAATCCGGCGGCAGCTTATCGAGCGGCTGGCCAACGAACCGGCTTACCGGCAAAAATTCAGCGAAGTTTTTGGCAGCGATACGATCACCACGGTGCAAATTGCCGAAGCGATAGCCGCTTTTGAACGCCGCTTCATCTTCACCGACTCGCTCTGGGATGATTATCTGGCAGGAGATAAATCTGCTCTGACTGACCAGCAAAAACGGGGGGCGCTGCTCTTTTTGGGTGAACTGAACCCGGCCGTCAACTGCGCTCAATGTCACAGCGGTAATCTGTTCACGGACATGCAGTATTACAACCTGCTTGTGCCACAGTTGGGCCCGGGCAAAGGGATGGGGGACAACGGCCGTGAAGATTGGGGCCGCTCGTTGGTGACGTATGACCGGCGGGATCAGTACAAATTCCGCACCCCCAGCCTGCGCAACGTGGCCCTGACCGCGCCCTACTTCCACACCGGGGCTTACGCCACCCTGGAAGCCGTCATCCGCCACCACGCCAACATCTGGAAAAGTGCCGCCAATTATGACCCGTCCGCCCATCTGCCGCCCGCTTTTTACAGCAGTGTACGACCGTTTGAACCGGAAAAACAAGGCCATTCCGCCGCGCCTCAATTACGGGATGGTCTGCCCCTGAGCGATCAGGACGTGGCCGACCTCGTCGCCTTCCTGCACAGCCTGACCGACCCCGCCGCCGCCGACCTAACCGACTTCATCCCGGAATCCGTCCCCAGCGGCCTGCCCCTCGACCCCACCCCCGACCCGGCCACGCTGCCCCAACGCGCCGAGATTGCCGCCACGCCGCCGCCAATCTCCCAATCTCCAATCTCCCAATCTCCAATCAACTTCCAATTTACCGACGCCACCGACGCCGCCAACTTACAATTCCAAAATGGCGTTTTTGCCACCGCCACTTTTGAAGACCCAGTGGCGATGATGGGGGGCGGCCTGTGTTGGCTGGATTACGACAATGACGGCTGGCTGGATTTGTACCTGGTGAACAGCTATGCTGAGGAAGAGATGGCCTACTGGCAAGCCAATGGCGGGCTGCCGCAAAACGGGCTGTTTCGCAATGAAAACGGCCGTTTCCGGGATGTATCCGCCGCCAGCCAAACCAATCTGAGTATGCGGGGCAACGGCTGCTTGGCCGGCGACTTCAACAACGATGGCTGGACAGATTTGTTCCTGACGGCCGACGGCCCCAACGCCCTGCTGTGGAACAACGGGGACGGTACGTTTACGGAAGGGGCGGCAGAAGCGGGAGTGGCGGATGCAGAATGGAACAGCACGGCCGTTGCCGCCGACCTGAACAACGACGGGCTGGCAGACATCTTCGTAGGCAGTTTCATTGACCTGGATTACCAGATTCCCCGGCCCACCGGCGCTTTCCCCGGCGATTATTACGGCCTGCCGGATCATCTCTACCTGAACAACGGGGACGGCACGTTCCGCGACGTGGCAAAACTGGCCGGGTTGGAGCGGGACGAGCGGGCGCTGGGGGCTATCTTCAGCGATCTGGACAACGACGGCGACCTGGATTTGTACATTGCCAACGACGGGCAGGCGAACCGGCTGTACGTCTATGAACCGTTGCCGGACGACCCGGCGGGGCTGGGCTTCCGCTTTGTGGAACGCACGCAGGAAGCGGAAGTGGGAGATACCGGCTCCGGTATGGGGGTAGCCTCCGCCGATTATAACGGTGACGGGCTGCCCGACCTGTTTGTGACCAATTGGGAAGCGGAGTTAAACGCCATCTACCGCAACGAAACGGCCGAAGAAGGTTTCCTCAATTTCCGCTACAGCACCTACCGCATCGGGATGCGCGGCCTGGGCAACGATATGACAGGCTGGGGTACGATGTTCGCCGATTTTGACCACGATACGGATGTAGATTTGCTGACGGTGAACGGCCGTGTGCCCATCACCAACTGGGAAACCGACCCGGAACTGGTGCGGCTGTACGGCAACCGGCTGGCAGAAGGCTACCCTGGCGAATTCCGAGAATGGACGCAGTTAGTCGGTCTGAAAGAGGTTGGCCCGCTAATCGCCCGCGGTGCGGCGGCAGCCGATTTTGACAATGACGGGGATTTAGACGTAGCGATTAACCGGATTGGGGGCACGGCCGTGCTGCTGCGTAACGATGGCGGCAATGCAAACGGCGCCTGGCTGCAAGTGGGCTTCGACGGGTTCTATCCGGGGGCGCGGGTGACGGTTATTTTGCCAGATGGTCGTCAACTCATCCGCGAATGGCACGCTGGCAGCAGCTATCTGGCCACGGAAGACCCCCGCCTCCACTTCGGCCTGGGTAATGCAGAAATTGTTACCGTTCTCGTTCAGTGGCCCGACGGTACGGCCGTGCGCCTGGAAAACATCCCGGCCAACCAAATCATTTTCCCTGAAAGACCTTAAAGACACTGGTTAACGACAAACTTCATTAGCAGCCTTGTTTAAATTCTACGGACGCAGATTAACACAGATAACGTTGATTTTTATCTTTTAATCCGCGTGTACCCGCGTTAATCTGCGTCCCCTTTGCCATTACGACTGTAATTGACAATGTAGTCTGGCGCAGCCAGCCCGTCGGCCAACCCGGGATCGTCTATGGGCGGCAGATATTGCTGCTGGATGGACAGAACGCCGGCCCAGATGGGCAGGGCATAATCTTCCTCATCGTCTCCCGGTGGGCCGGTGCGAATTTTGGCGGAGGCGCTTTCGATGGTCAGTTTGGCTACGGCCGTACTGTTCAGTTCTTTGGCGTTAGGCGGGCGGGCGTCTGCCCAACGGCCGTGCGCCAGATGTTCCGTCAATATCTCCAGGGCAGCCATCTTTTCCGCATCGTCGGTTAACGGCCGTCCCCGGCCAAACACCACCGCCGAACGATAATTCATCGAACTGTGAAAGGTGGAGCGAGCCAATACCAAGCCATCCAGCAAAGTAAAAGTAACACAAATCGTCTTGCCAGAAGCAATCTGCTTCATCATACGGCTGGCTTTGGCCCCGTGAAAAATCAGCTTATCCCCACTGCGGGCGTGGATGGTGGGGATGACATACGGCAGGCCATCCGCCACAAAACCAACGTGACAAATTAACGCTTCGTCAATGATGGGGTAGATAACGGCCTTATCATAATGCCCCCGCGCCGGTATCCGGCGTACCCGGTTTCTCGTCGTCGCTGCAAAATCAGACATAAGTTGCTCCTTCATGTAATTTCCCGGATGAACGGATCGCAGATTATTCTTCATCTTATCCATGATCCCAATTAGAATCCACCCAATTATCCACAAAAACAGGGAGGATGCACTTCAGGCCAGCCAAAAGAGGCCGGCCAAAATTTTGGATGGAGAAATTTTTGGGATATGATTAGCGGGAACCCAACGCAACAAGGACAGGTGCTATGTACAAGAAAGTTCACGAGGCAACAGGACTCAACAAGTTTCTCCTCCCCTTCATCTTACTCATTCCCTTTGCCGTCATTCTGGAACTGCTTCACGCCAACCCGGTTTTGATTTTGATTACGTCTGCACTGGCTATTGTACCTCTGGCGGCTGTTATCGGGGAAGCGACCGAAGTGGTAGCCGAGAAGATCGGGCCACGTTTTGGCGGCCTGCTCAATGCCACGCTGGGCAATGCTGCTGAATTGATTATTGCTCTGGTGGCGCTGCAAGCCGGTTTGGTCAATCTGGTACTGGCTTCCATTACCGGCTCCATTTTGGGTAACCTCCTCCTGGTATTAGGGCTTTCTCTGTTGATGGGCGGCATCAAACACGGCACGCAAAAGTTTAACCGGGCCAATGCCAGTATTGACGCCACCATGCTTATTGTGGCTGTCATTGCCTTGGGCATTCCCTCCATGTTTAACCTGGCCTTGGAACCGAACTTTTCAGCCGTAGAAGGTCTTAGTATGACGGCCGCCGTCGCCATGCTGATTATGTATGGGCTGGCCATCCTCTACTCTTTCCTCGCCAAACCGGAAGATAAAGACCCGATAGCGCGAGAACCGGCTCCCCTGGCGGAACTGCACTGGAGTATGCGTCACGCCATTATTCTACTGGTTGTAGCCGTAGCCTTTATTGCCCTAATGAGTGAATTTCTGGTCGGTGCGGTGGAGCCGGTTACCGAAACGCTGGGCCTGAGCGAATTCTTTCTGGGGATCATCCTGATTCCTTTGGTGGGTAACGCCGCTGAACACATGGTTGCCGTGCAGGTGGCTATGAAAGATGAGATGGATTTGAGTTTAAGTATTGCCATCGGCTCCAGTCTGCAAATTGCCCTGTTTGTGGCTCCGCTGCTTGTTTTTCTCAGCCTGCTGGTGGGCAACCCCATGCCCCTGGAGTTCAGTTACTTTGAATTGGCCGCTCTCACGGCCGCTTCGTTTGTCGCTGCTTTCGTTTCATTGGATGGGGAAAGTAACTGGCTGGAAGGGGCTATGCTGCTGATGGTGTATGTAGTTTTGGCGTTGGCCTTCTTCTTCTTGTAAACGTGAAAGCACGCTGTGTAGAGGCGTGATCCCCAACTAAACGTCTTCACGCCTGCACGCAAAACGTCTCACACTCTGTCTGGGTGACGCCCCAGGACGCCCTCATAACAGGCGCGAATTTCAGCAATGTCGCCTTCCATATCGCCGGTTGGCTCAAAGGCCGGGCCAATACCCATGACTTTACGGCCGTAATCAAACTTCACCAGCAAAATCGGTACGCCAGCCCCCTCGGCAATGCGGTAAAATCCCGTCTTCCATTCCTTAGACATGGAGCGCGTTCCTGCCGGCATAATGGCAATCATAAATTGATCGTTCTCCGCAAATTTAGCAATCGTCTGCTCCACCACACCCCGGCCAGGTGTGGACCGATCAATTGGCACACCGCCCAACCAGCGCAGCAGGCCGCCCAGCGGCGGACGGAACAGGCTGCTCTTAGCCATCCAGGAGATACGCACCCCCAGAGCATACATCGTCAGCATCGTCATAAAGAAATCCACGTTGGACGTATGCGGCGCGCCCAGCAGAACAAATTGAGGCTGATTGGGAATATCCTTCTCCATGCGCCAGCCAAACAGGGACAGTATAGATTGCGCCACAAATTTTGTTAACCAATTTCCCCGTTTGGGGACTGCATCGCCTAGTTCAGGTATGTTCATTCTTCTTCCTCTTTATCTGTTTTTCTAAATCCAAAAGGGTCTTATACCGGAAATTCTCTGACAAGCAATAAGACAAAAGTAAACAGTAACTGAAAGCTCAGAAATGTTCATAGATCGAAATTTTTACCACTTATGCAGGAGTACAACAAATTTAGGAAAGGAACAAATTTTTTGGGGCGGGGCAGTTTATTTGATCCTTTATTCGTGGTACGCCGAAAAATTAGGCTAGAATAACATTTAATTTGACCTTGAAGCAACTTCAAGGTTTATAATCCTGAAGGAAGGGTAACGTTATGCGAATTAAAGAACTGGCGCAACGAGCTTATGTATCAAATACGGCCGTGCGCTATTACGAATCATTAGGCATCCTGCCGCCGCCCCGCCGCCTGCCCAACGGTTACCGCGACTATGACTTGAACGACGTAGATCGCCTCAAATTTGTGGCCGGGGCGCGCAGCCTGGATTTCTCCCTGGACGACATCGCCGAAATCCTGGCCTTGCGCGACCGGCGCGAAGCCCCTTGCCGCACCGTCCTGGACATGCTGTCTCAAAAGGCAGATGAAATTCAGCAGCGTATCAGCGAATTACAACAATTGGAGAAACAGCTACGCGACCTGTACAAGTTGGGTCTTACTTTCCCCACTGATGATATTGATGGTAAGAATTGTGTCTGTCATCTGGTCAGTGAACGAGCGGGGTGATAAAACGGAAGTGCCAGGCACGGGGCAAAGCGATCTTGACAGGCTGAGTCCGTTCGCCCCGTGCCTGGCACTTACTTATGGAGAAAATCATGGAAATTGTAACGCGCACTTATTTGACCTGCCCTGAATGTGGCTTCCGGGAAGAGTTGGATATCCCCCTAAATTACTGACTGGCCTTCCATACGTGTACCAGTTGCGGTACCAGATTACGGCCGTTACCCGGTGATTGTTGTGTCTTTTGTTCCTACGGCGATCATCACTGCATCAGCAAACAACAAGAAGCGCTGGACAACGAGAAATGACTATGACAACCATAGCCCTTGATCAACTCACTCAAGATTTAGCCACCATCTTCAATCAAGGTCCAGGCGAAGAAGAACAATTTGGCTATCTTTTCCAACAACTTCTTCTCCTCCTGGCAAAAGGGCGCCCCGTGTCGCCAGAGGAAATCGCCACTATCACCGGACAATCCCATGAGGAAGTGATCGCCTATTTGTCCCAACTCCCCAACATAGAATTGGATGAGGCGGGGAATCTGGTGGGGATGGGGCTGACGCTCAAGCCAACACCACACCGCTTTGAAGTTGAGGAACGTACCCTGTATACCTGGTGCGCTCTGGACACCTTACTCTTTCCGGCTTTACTGGAAAAACCGGCCGTTGTTACCTCGCCATGCGCAGTTACCGGCGTGCCGGTCAGAGTATCCGTCATGCCTAACAGGGTGATAGAAGTGAAGCCGGAAGAAGCTGTCGTCTCTATTGTCAAGTCGCCAACAATGGAAAATATACGCGGCAGCTTTTGCCATCACGTGCATTTCTTTGCCTCAGCAGAAACGGCGGTGGCGTGGCTGCCACAACATCCTGACACGGTCCTTCTATCCGTGGCTGAAGCGTACCAATTGGGTCAGATGCTGTCTCAGGAAGTGTTTAACATATTCACGGTTACCGGGGCAAGCTGCGAATAAGATGACGACAATAAAGAGACTGGACCTATGAATTTCGACCAACTCAATCTGGTCTTTGCTTTTTCGGCCGGTATGTTAGCCACCGTCAACCCATGCGCCTGGGCCATGCTGCCTGCTTTTGTCTCTTACTATCTGGGTACTGAGGAAGAGGGGTATGCTATGGAATCGCTCTCCGGCCGAACCTTTGAAGGCATCAAATTGGGGCTGCTTATTACGGCTGGTTTTTTGCTTATTTTTGGCGGTACGGCCGTAGCCATTTCCGCCGGGCTGCGTCTCATCATCCGTTTTATGCCCATTTTAGCCATCATCGTGGGCGGATTGCTGGTTTTGCTGGGAATATGGTTACTGGCCGGTAAATCTCTGCCAGTACGTATTCCTCAACCGCAAATAGAAGTGAGTACACGCAACAACCGGTCTGTTTTTACGTATGGTCTGGCTTATGGTTTTGCTTCCTTAAGCTGCACCCTGCCTATCTTTTTAGCCGTCGTTGGCGCCAGTTTGACCATATCCGGTGTGGGCGGCATGACAGTTATGTTTGCCGCTTTTGGCGCCGGGATGGCTACGGTATTGATGAGCGTGGCTATGGGCACGGCCATGTTTAAGGGCATCATACGGCAATGGCTGCGTAATGTATTACCTTATGTGCATACAATCGGCGCCGTCATGCTGGTTGCGGCCGGTGCTTATCTTATCTGGTTTCAAGCGCGGTATTTACCCTATATTCTGGCTGGCTTATCTTAGACGTTAAAAACCAGACATATGCTTTATAGTTAAAGGAGAGTATTCAATATGAAACAGTTTGTTCAATCATTTTTACCTCAACGTTCCCTGTGGCGGATGACGGCCGTATGGCTGGTTGGGGCCTTTCTTCTGGCGTTGGGCCTGAGCGCCTGCGGCGGACAAACAAAGGACACCCCGCCTACACAGGCCGCGCCTGCCGTCATCCCGGCAGAGGCAGGTGACGGGGCAAACGTCCAGGCCGCCCCCGTTGCCGGCCAAACCACAACCGGCTTCGATATAGACGGCTGGTTCTGAGGTGGTTGAGTAGCGATAACGCTATCGCGCGTCCGGCAGTTGCCGGGCATCATAGAAATTGAAGGCGACTTAAAAGCCATGACCCTGATCGTCACTTACGATCCAGCCCAGGTCACGCCAGAAGAAATCAGTCAGGCAGTCGAAGATATCGGCTACAGTACAACAGGAACATTTGAGCCATGAAAGAGCAACTTACTCCAATAGAAATCAATTCGATTGACGGCAGCAAGCCTAAAACAGGCGACTTGAAAACTCGACCCGGTTCACTGGTAGCCACTGTAGCCGCTACCTTAAGCGCCAGTTGCTGTGTCCTGCCGGTGATACTGTTGGTGCTGGGCTTTACCAGCCTCGGCCCCTTCGCCCTTTTAATGCGCTATCGTTCTATCACCGTACCATTCAGCTTTTTGCTGTTAGGTACTGCTTTTTACGTCGTTTACCGGCCCCAGGCCAAGGCTGACTGCACCAAAGGGGTCTGTTCACCCAGGGCGCTGCGCCGTCAACGCCAGCTTGTCTGGTTTTCGGCCGTGCTGATGGTGTTATTTACCGCGCTGGCTTACGTCCCCATCACCATGACCCTGGTTAATTAAAATTGTTACCGGCATACTTTATTGGCTCTAGCAGCTTGTCGGAGAAGTCTGGTTCTCCCATTTAGGACGCAGATTAACGCTGATGAACACTGATTTTTTAACCTGAAACGTCAAAATATCAGTGAAATCAGCGTCATCTGCGTCCCAAAATTCTTTTTCCGACAGCCTGCTAGCAGCCAATGATATTTCTAAGGAGATGATGATGTCTGATTGTTGTTCGACTACTGATGAAAGCTGCGCTGTACCAGAAGTGGAAACGGTGAATACGGCCGTTGCCCCCACCCCGGACATGTGCCCCTCCTGCGACCAAAAGGGGAAAGCAGTAGACACGCAAATTGTAAAGGCCATGCTGGCTGTGAGCCTGGAAGAAATACGGCCGTCTGCCACCTACCGTTTTTGCCGCACCGAAACCTGCCCCGTCGTCTATTACGCCGACGAAGCCGGTCAGTTCTTCACGGAGGACAACATCAAAGAGCGCGTTCACCAAAAACACCCCAATGACGATGACGTGCTGGTCTGCTACTGTTTCTATCACAGCCCCGGCAGCATCCGCGCCGAATTTGAGCGGGGGATTACCAATGTGGTGGCCCGCGTGACGGCCGGTACCAAAACCGGTCAGTGTGCCTGCGACATTCGTAATCCCCAGGGAAGCTGCTGCCTGGGCAATGTGGGCGCAGTGGTGAAGCGGGTGGAAGAGAGTTTGGCCCTGCCCGTAGCCGCAGATTAAGAAAGCACCTGTAGGGCGATTTGGCAAATCGCCCAACCGAGGAGATGACATTATGTGGTTGGCTGCACGTGGTTATCTGGCGGGGATTGGCACTTTTCTGGTCTGCCCCTGCCATTTACCTTTGACTTTACCGATTATTATTGCCTTGGCAGCAGGCACGGCCGTAGGCGGCTGGCTGGCTGACAATTCCCTATACATTTACGCCATTTCCATCGTCCTGTTCCTGATCGGGCTGGGTGTGGCGGCCAAATGGTTGTTCCTGGACGATGCCGCAGCCTGCGCTCTTCCGGCCAATCCAAAAGAGGAATCCCATGAAACAATTTGATTTAGTCGTTATCGGCGCGGGGCAGGGCGGCCTGCCGGCAGCAGCTTTGGCTGCCCGGTTGGGGGCCAATATTGCCCTGATAGAAATGAGTGAAGTCGGCGGTACTTGAGTGAATGAGGGGTGTATCCCCACCAAGACCTTGTTAAGGTCTGCCGAAGTTATGCACCTGGTACGCGACCGCGCCTACGAATTTGGCGTGCGCGGTATTGATCCCACGAAAATATGGTTTGATCTGGAAACGGCCGTGGCCCGCAAAGACAAAATCGTGCAGGACATCATTGACGGCATTTATGGCTGGATAAAACCCAACGACCACATCACCTTCCTGCGCGGTCAGGCCGAATTTACCTCGCCTGTAGATATTCGGGTAGATGGGCAGCAGATTACGGCCGTTAAAAGCGTCATCGCTACCGGTTCCCGCACGGCCGACGTGCAAATCCCCGGCCTGGCCGAAATTGGCTATCTGACCAACCGGGACGCCCTGATGCTGCAAAAAGTACCCGCGTCGCTCATCGTCATTGGCGGCGGTTACATTGGCATCGAGTTTGCCCAGATGTACGCCCGTTTCGGCGCCAGCGTGACCATCCTCAGCCGCAGCCCGCGTCTGATGCGCCATGAAGAGCCGGAACTATCGGAACGGCTGGCGCAGGTTTTGACGGCAGAAGGGATTGAGGTGAAGTTGGGGGCTACGGCCGTATCTGCCCTGAAAGAAGGTCCGCACAAAGTCGTCATCGCCGAAATAGACGGTCAAGCTCACCGTTTTGCGGCTGAAGACGTGCTGTACGCCGCCGGCCGCGTGCCTCGCACAGAGGGGTTGGGACTGGAACAGGCGGGGGTGGCCGTCGGGCCCCAAGGCATCCTCTACGACGAGACACTGCGCACCACGGCCGACAATATCTGGTCATTGGGTGACGTCAACGGCGGGGCCATGTTCACCCATCGCGCCACCTACGACGGCCCCATTGTGGCCCTTAATGTCGTCAAAGGCGCCGGCCGCACCGTAGATTACCGCGTCGTGCCCCGCGCCGTCTTCACCCAGCCCGCCTTAGCCGGTGTGGGATTGACGGAAGCGGAAGCCATCGCCGCCGGGTATGAGGTGAAGGTGGGCACTGCCTTGTTTGCCCATTCCGGCCGGGCTAAAGCGATTGGCGAGACGGAAGGAATGCTCAAACTGATCGCCGACACAGCTACCGGCGAACTTCTGGGCGGCCACATCCTCGGCCCTCACGCCGACATTCTGATTCACCAGGTCGTCACGGCCATGTATGACAAAGGAACGGCCGAATCGCTCTACAAATCAATCCACATCCACCCCACCCTCAGCGAGATGGTGAAGGATGCGGCCAAAAAGCTGCGGTAAGCTCCCCCCTCGTCTGCCTCGTCCCTCTCGTTCCACGCTCCGCGTGGAATGCGCCCGCCAGACGCTCTGCGTCGAGTGGGCGCAGAGCGTCTGGCGGGCATTCCCACGCAGAATGTGAGAACGAGGTGGAAAGTGACTGTCACCTGAGTAGTTAATCGTGCCGAGTCCATTTTGGGCTAACTGTTTGGGTAACAAAAACCAGACTTCCTCTACAACTTCTTCAGAACTTCCTCAGAATTTAACCCTATTATGGGGCTAACACACAATGGGAAGGTGAAAAATTATGAAACAACGCATTGTAGCCATTGACGCGCTGCGCGGTTTTGCTCTGTTGGGCATTTTACTGATGAATATATCCAGTTATGCCCTACCCAGCATCGCTTATTTTAACCCCACCGTTTACGGCGGCGACGAGTTGTGGAACCGGTTGGTATTCAGCCTGAGCCATATTTTGGCAGACCAGAAGATGATGGCTTTGTTCTCCATGTTATTTGGGGCCAGCGTCATGTTGGTGACGGGCAAGATGGAAAAGCAGGGCCAATCGCCTCTGAAATTTCATTATGTGCGCAACTTCTGGCTCCTTATCATCGGCCTCATCCACAGCGTCTTCATTTGGGATGGCGATATTCTGGTGGTTTATGCCTTGTGTTCCTTTGCCTTGTACTGGCTGCGCCGCCTGCCGCCCCAGTGGCAGTTGGGATTGGGATTGTTTGTCTTTTTTGTGCCATCGTTTCTTAGTGTGGGGATTAGCAGCGTATTGCCCCATCTGGAAACGGCCGACTGGCGCTATCTGGAATCGTATTGGCAGCCAACGGCAACGGCCGTAACCGCCGAAATCGAACGCTATCGGGGCAGCTACGCCGGGCAGGTTGCCCATCGCCTGGAAAAAGATTCAGCGGCAACGCCTTACACCACCGGACAAGGGCTGCTGGAAATGAGCCTGCTGGTGGAGTTTTTCAGCCGGGCGCTGGGCATGATGCTGGTAGGAATGGCTTTCTATACCTGGGGTATCCTCACCGCGCAGCGCAGCAACACTTTCTACAGGCATATGGCCTTGTGGGGCTTTGGCGTGGGGCTGCCTCTTACGTTCATCAGTCTGTACCAATACAATGCCCACAATTGGGACGCTTTCTACTCATTATTTACCGGCCGTATTCCCAACCACATCGCCACCCCCTTCGTCGCCAGTGGCTATCTGGCCCTCGTCATGCTGTGGAGCCGCTCCGGGTTTCTGGCTGACCTGCACGGCCGTTTGGCAGCCGTGGGGCGTATGGCTCTAACCAACTACATCGGCCAATCACTCATCGCTACGTTCATCTTTTACGGGTTTGGCCTGGGTTTGTTTGGCGCTGTCAGCCGCGTCCAGCTGTGGCTCATCGTTCTGCTCATCTGGGGCGGGCAAACATTCTTTTCCACCTGGTGGCTGCGTCATTTTCGTTATGGCCCGCTGGAATGGGTGTGGCGCTGCCTGAGCTACTGGCGTTGGCAGCCAATACATAAGAACGTTGTGTCAGTATATTGATGGTACACTATAGCCATTATGGACAAAATAGAAAAACAGCGCATTTTACTGGTTGATGACGACAAGGAGATTGTTCGTTTGCTGCGGCAATATCTGGAACAGGCAGGGTATACGGTTTTGGCGGCATATGACGGGACTACGGCCGTTCAGACCCTGCGCCGTGAAGAAGTGGATTTACTGGTGCTGGATTTAGGTCTGCCCGACAGGGACGGTTGGGAAATCACCCGCCTGGTGCGCACCGATGAGCGGCTGGGCGCGCTGCCCATCATCATGCTCACCGCCCGCATTGAGGACAGCGATAAAATTATCGGCCTGGAACTGGGCGCAGACGATTACGTTCCCAAGCCGTTTAATGCCCGCGAGGTGGTGGCGCGGGTGCGGGCCTTGCTGCGGCGGGTACAGATGACGGCCCCGCCCCGCAGTAAAATTTTGCGCGTCGGCGGGTTGTCCCTGGATTGGGACAGACGGGAATTAACGGTAGACGGCCGTACTGTGGCCCTCACCCCTACCGAATATGCTCTCATGGTCACATTCCTCTCCACGCCCAATACTACCTTTGACCGCGAAGAACTGCTGGAACGCGCTTTGGGCTACGCTTACGAAGGCATGAGCCGCACTTTGGATACACACATCAAAAATTTACGCCAAAAGATAGAAGCGGACCCGAAACGGCCGTCGTACATTCAAACAGTCCATCGCGTCGGCTATCGTTTGGTGGGAGAGAAAAGATGAACAAACGAACGGGGAACCGGCTCTGGGTACGGTTCAGTCTGGCCATCATCGGCATCATCTTCATCGTTACCGTCCTGCCCGCCGCCAGTTTGCTGCT
Organism: Ardenticatenaceae bacterium; assembly: GCA_027054335.1. GTDB lineage: Bacteria > Chloroflexota > Anaerolineae > Promineifilales > Promineifilaceae > JAJRTP01. The sequence goes on along the minus strand of JALUPA010000466.1, from coordinate 4,778 downwards.
GGTGACCTCCCAGGAGATCGTGAGCGCCCAAAAAGAGCAGATCGAAACGCTCAACGAAGAAGCCGCCCTGGGTCTGTCGGCGGCGCAAATCAACGTTTTGGCCCAGGACAGGGCTTACGCTGCCCGGCAAACAACTATCAGCGACATCCAATTTTTGACCCTGACCACGCTCATCGTCGGGGTGCTGGCGGGCGTTTTGCTGGGGCGGGGACTGAGTGCCCCTATCGAGCGGCTCGTGACCGCCACCCAGGCAGTCGCCTCCCAGGAATTAGCGCACTGGGTAGAGGTAAAAGGGGCGCAGGAGATCGTGGAGTTGGCTGATAATTTTAACCGGATGACAGCCTCATTAGCCCGCTCGGAGGAGGTACGGCGCAATATGCTGGCTGACGTTTCCCACGAACTACTCACCCCGCTCACCGTGCTGCAAGGCAATTTACGCGCCATTCTGGATGGCGTGTACGCGCTCAACAAAGAGGAAATCGGCAAATTGTACGTACAAAGCAAACATCTCATTCGGCTGGTGCGTGATTTGCGCCAGTTGAGCCAGGCGGAAGCGGGACAGTTGTCTTTACAAATTACGGCCGTTGACCTCAACGCCCTCATCACGGAAACCGCCGCTATCTTCCTGCCCCTTGCTCAGGAAAAAAACGTCGCTCTCACCTGCCAATTAGGCGAAGATTTACCGCCCATTCCGGCCGATTCCCACCGCCTGCGGCAAGTGCTGCACAATCTGCTGGCTAACGCCTTGCGTCACACGCCGGCTGACGGTCAAATCACTATCAGCACGACGTTACTGGCCGACGAAATTCGCTTGACGATTAGTGATACCGGCGAAGGCATCGCCCCGGAATTACAGCCCCACGTTTTTGATCGTTTTTACCGCACCGAAGTGAGCCGTCGTCGGGACAGCGGGGGCGCGGGTTTAGGATTGGCGATTTCCAGGGGGATTGTGTTGGCGCACAACGGCCGTATTGAAGCTGCCAGTCCCGGCGTCAACCAGGGCAGCACTTTTTCTATCTGTTTGCCAGTCGAAGACACAAAACCGGCAAAAACACGGCCGTCACCCCGCCCTCAGTGATATGGTACCGGGCGCGGCCAAGAGGCTGCGGCAATGCCAATGACTGCATCCCCGAAATCAGCAGCGATTGGTGGCGGCTCAGGGCGGCTTTGGGTATGCCGGTTGTGCCGCCGGTGAAGAGGAGCAGCACTACCCGGTCTCCCTGGGCCACACCTTGCGCGGCCAGCGCCGCAGCAAAAGCATCACTTAACTGCTCCAGTCGGGCATACGATATTTGTGTACCTTTGAAGATCAGGGCCGGATGTCGGGTCGCTGGCGCGCAGCGTCGCTCACCGCGTCCAACAGCGTGCGTTCGGGGTAAGGCTGCAAGGTGTGGGGCACGCCAAACGAATCCTCCGGAAACTTAATCATCTTGTTCGTCTTTTAACTTCTTGTCAGACGAGGCAAGTCTGTCTCTCTAAACTGATCTTTCTCTTGCAGAAAGAGGGCATCAAATGAGGAATGTCATAAAAGATAACGACAAAAATCATGGGTAGATGGTGGAAGATACGGCCGCTCAATTTCCAACCGCCAACGCCGCCGCCAGCCCGGACAACACCGCCCCCTCCACCCGCGGCCCATTAAAGGCATCCCCGGCAAAAGCCAGGGGCGGCAAGCCGGCCGCCAGGAGGGTGCGCTCCGGGTGCAGGGTGATGGGTAAAGCAAAAGGCCAGCGATAAATTTTTATCTGCCGGATACGAGCATTGGCAGCCAGATACGGCCGCAACTCCTCCCGCAATCTTCCCTTCAACTCCCCATCAGGCGTCGGCCACCACAACTGGCTGTTCACCGGATTGACGTGCATGGTAATGATAGTGGCTTCCGGCGAAATACCTTTCTGCCGGTTGTCTGCTATCCAGCTAATGGGGTGGGACGGCCGTTGCAAAGCCCCCGGTTCCGGCAAGTTAACGCCTCCCGCCAGCCACACCAGCCCCGTCAGGCAGGGTGCATATTGGATGCGTTCTAAGGCTGCCCGGTCTACGGCCGTCAAGGGCACATCTCCCGCAGCCAGCAAAGTCAGTGATTGAGGCACAGGCGGCGTCAGAATGAGGGCGCGGCTGTGGTAAAGACGGCCGTCCGCCGCGGTCACCTGCCAGCCAGCCCCCGCCGCCGTTACTGACAGCACCGCCGCACCGGTATACACGGTAAGCGGTTGGGCCAGATAGTGCATCACGGCCGTCATCCCCGCCACGGCTGCATACCGGGGAAAGCCGTCATTCGCCACACCTTCCGCCGAGCCATCCCACCAGCCCTGCGACCAGGCAAAGATTAACCCCTCAGCCAGCCATTCCGCCACAACTTTCTGGAAAACGGCCGTGCGCGCCGTGAAGAACTGCGCCCCAACGTCAGCCCGGCCGTTGTCCAGCGCCACTGTGCGCATCCGCCCGCCCACTTCCGGGGCCGCTTCTAAAATGATGACGGTACGGCCGTGTTTCCGCAGCCGCCTCCCCGCCACCAATCCCGCCAGACCCGCCCCAACAACGAGAATATCTACGTCTTGTGATTCCATCAGTAATTACCAATTACCTAATTACAAATTACCCTTTATAATTCACCACATGAGTCAATCAGCCATCATCCATCTGCAAAACCTGCGCAAAGTATACACCATCCACGAACGAGAACCGGGATTGGGCGCCGCTTTCCGTAGTCTGGTCAAGCGGAAATCGAAAGAAATAACGGCCGTCAACGACATCAGCCTGGACGTAGCGCCGGGAGAAATCGTCGGCTTTTTGGGGCCAAACGGGGCCGGGAAAACCACCACGCTCAAAATGCTCAGCGGCCTGCTTCACCCCACGGCCGGGCAGGCAGACGTACTGGGTTTTACCCCCTGGAAACGGGAAAAAGCGTTCCTGCGCCAGATTACCCTGGTGATGGGCCAGCGCAACCAGCTTGTCTGGGACATCCCCGCCGCCGATTCTTACGACCTGAACCGGGTCATCTACGGCATCCCGGAAGCCGAGTACCAGGCCACCTTAAAGGAACTGGTAGACCTGTTGGATTTGGGGCCGCTCATCCACAAACCGGTGCGCAACTTGTCCCTGGGGGAGCGGATGAAGTGTGAGATTGCCGGGGCTTTGCTGCATCGCCCCAAAATCCTCTTCCTGGACGAGCCGACGATTGGCCTGGACGTGACGGCGCAGCGGCGCATCCGACAATTTCTGGCGGAATACAACCAGCGGCACAAGGCTTCGATCCTGCTGACCAGCCATTACATGGCAGACGTGGAAGCGTTGTGCCAACGGGTAATTGTGATCCATCACGGCCGTCTCCTTTTCGACGGCGCGTTGAGCGATTTGATAGACCGCTTTTCGCCATACAAAACAATTGTGGTAGACCTGGCGCCGGGAGCGACAAATGGCCGGGGGGTAGAGGCGTTACGGCCGTATGGGGAAGTCATCGCCTACAGTGAAGGCCAGGCCAGCCTTAACGTGCCCAAAGCCGAAGCTGCCAGCGTCACCGCCCGCCTTCTCTCCGACCTGCCCGTGCAGGATTTAACCATTCAAGACCCGCCCATCGAAGAAGTTATCGAACAGGTCTTTTCCAGCGGAGACGCCTCGTAGAACAATTTTGAAAATTGTTCCCCTTCCTCTCACCTGTTTTTAATCCTTTGCCGACGAAATTCTAACAAACGCGGCGTAAAAACGTGAATACGTAAAGACGTAAAGACGTGAAGCGTGTCACGTTTTCACGCATCACGTCCCTATTCCAAACCTTTTTTAATCAAATAGGAGGCTAAGATGCAACGTAACTGGTTATTGCTGTTTATTACGGCCGTCGCCCTTTCGGTTTTTGGCCTTGTCGGTGTGGCCCAGGCGCAGGACGAAGCGCCGGACGCCAACCTGCCCCCCCTTCTTCTGGTGACAGATTTTCCCAGCCAGACGGTAGGCACAGGTGAAAGCCCTTCCTTTAACCTGACCCTGCGCAGCGGCCGTACCCCCCAAATTGTAGAACTGTCCGTAGAAGATTTGCCGGACGGCTGGGAAGCGGTCTTCAAAGGCCGGGGACGTATCATTCAGTCCGCCTACGTCCAGCCAGATAAAGACGTCTCCCTCGACCTGAAGCTGACCATCCCGGATGATGCTGCCGCCGGAGAATACACGTTCACCGTCATCGCCGCCGGGGAAGACGGTAAATCAGAACTACCCGTCACCCTCACCCTTCAGGATAAACTGCCGCCCAATCTGGTCTTTGAAGTAGACCTGCCCGTTATCCGGGGCAAACCAGACGGCACGTTCCGCTTTAACACTACGTTGAAAAATGAAGGGGACGAAGATTTGACGGTGGATTTGAGCGCGGAACTACCCCCCGGCTTTCTGGCTGTCTTCAAATCCGGCGGGCAAGAAGTGACCAACCTGCCAGTGGACGCCAACGGCTCCAAACGGATTAACGTGGAAGTGGAATCTACCTTTGGCGTACTCACCCCGGCCGGCGATTATCTGATTGTGGTGCGGGCTGTCAGCGAACAGGCAGAGGCAGAGACGCAGTTGGTAGCCCAGGTAGCCGGGGAATCGCAAATCAAACTGACGACACCGGACGGCCGTCTCTCCGGCGAACTCCAGGCCAACAAATCCACGCCGGTCAAACTGCTCCTGATCAACACCGGCTCCGCTCCGGCGCGTAAAATTAAACTGTCCAGCACCGCGCCGGAGCGGAGCCGGTGTTGATCAGGAGCAGTTTGACCGGCGTGGATTTGTTGGCCTGGAGTTCGCCGGAGAGA
>JALUPA010000465.1 GCA_027054335.1 Ardenticatenaceae bacterium | reverse complement strand
GCCGTATCTGGAACGCGCCCTGACTATTTCCGAAAAAGCGCTTGGCCCCGACCATCCCTCCGTCGCCAAAGACCTCAACAATCTGGGTACGCTCCTGCAAGACAGCGGCGATTTGGCCGCCGCACGGCCGTATCTGGAACGCGCCCTGCAAATTTGGGAAAAAGCGCTCGGCCCCGACCATCCCCACGTCGCTACCGCCAACAACAATCTGGGCTCGTGCCTGAAAGCCAGCGGCGATTTGGCCGCCGCACGGCCGTATATGGAACGCGCCCTGGCCATTTCCGAAAAAGTCCTCGGCCCCGACCACCCTCAAGTTGCCGGCGGCCTCAACAATCTGGGTCTACTCCTGCAAGACACCGGCGATTTGGCCGCCGCACGGCCGTATATGGAACGTGCCCTGACTATTTGTGAAGCAAAGTTGGGGCCAGACCATCCTAATACCAACATTGTGCGCGACAACCTGGACACATTGCTGGCGGAAATCGAAGAGACCTTGTAGGGGCAGGACAGGCGGGTAAACACCTCTACCAATCTCCCACATCTTTTCTCCCGCCTGTCTTGCCCCCTGCCCGGCCCGCGCCTGGGCAAGACGGCGCGGAAGGACGTTGTTTTGTCGGCCCAGGTCTGCGCCGCGCCGTCCTGCCCCTACGTCTGATCCGTATCCCATAAGGTTCGCTTAAGGTTGGGCGAAGGTTGGGTTAAAGCCAACGGCCGTACCCTTCTGCTAACATGGGGACGTGATGCGTGATTCGTGATGCGTGAGAGCGTTTTTTACGCATCACGCATCACGCATCACACAATACGAGGAACAATCTATGACGAAAAAATTGTGGATACCGTTGCTGCTCATTCTGGCTTTGTTGGGGGCGGGTGCGGCCGCAGCCCAATCAGAGGGTACGGCCGTGTGGCAAATCCCGCCGGGCGACTACACCGTGGGCGACCCGATCCCCCTCACCCTGAGCGTCACCCATCCGGCGGGAACCGAAGTGCTGTTCCCCCAACTGCCGGAAGAGTGGGGCGATTTTGTCGTCCTGGGGCAGGACGCGCCCGTCACCACGCCAAACGGAGACGGGACGCTGACCACCAGCCAGACGATTGACGCCCGGCTCTTTGCCCCCGGCAATTTTGAGACGCCGCCGGTCAACATCACCCTGACCGACGCGGCCGGGAACGTCAGCGAGATAGCGGCGGCTCCAGCGGCCGTGTCTATCGCTTCCGTCCTCGTGGAAGGGGACAGCGAACTGCGGGATATCAAGCCGCAGGCGGAACTGCCGCTCATGCCCGTCTGGGTGTGGGCGCTGGCCGGATTAGCCCTGGCCGGGCTGATTGGCTGGGTTATTTACCGCAAGCGGAAAGCGCCCAAACCGGTGGTGGACAACCGCCGGCCGCACGAAAAGGCGCTGGACGAACTGGCACGCATCAAAGGGCTGGGACTGCCGGAAGACGGCCGTTACCAGGAACATTACACCCTCGTTTCCGACGCGATGCGCCGCTACGTGGAGCAAACTTACCAGGTGGAAGCGCTGGAACGCACCACCAGCGAACTGCGCCGCGAACTAAAAAACAGCGCCATGCCGGAAAACGCCGCCCGCGGCTTCCTGCATCTGCTCGACGAGAGTGATATGGTCAAATTTGCCAACGTCACGCCCCGCCAAGCCGACGCTTACCAACTCGTCGCTCTGGCGGAGCAAATTGTGGAGATGACCCGGCCAGTGGACGGTGAGCGGTTATCGGTAAACGGTGAACGGTTGGCAGTGAATGGTGAGCGGTTTTCAGATAACGGTAATGGCTCGCAAAAAGTGGTTGTTTGAAGATTTGAATTAATAATTTTAGGACGCTGATTAACGCGGATGGACGCAGATTAAAAGATAAAAATCAGTGTCATCAGCGTTCATCTGCGTCCCAAAAAACAGAGGAATTACATGACCAGTTTTCAATTTGAAGCGCCCTGGGTTTTAAGCCTGCTTCTCCTGCTGCCCCTGCTGGGCCTCCTGCTTTATTGGCTGCGGCAGCGGAACGGCGTACCCACATTTCGTTATTCGATGGCCGGATATGCTGCTGGCTTAAAGCGCTCCTGGAAGATGAGTTTACGGCCGCTACTCACCCTGCTCCGTTTGGGGGTGATGGCTCTCATCATCATCGGACTGGCCCGGCCCCAAATTGTGCAGGGGCGGGAAATCATCCGCGGCGAAGGGGTAGACATTGCCCTGGCACTGGACATTTCCGGCAGTATGGCCTCGCTGGATTTTGAACCGAGCAACCGGCTGGAGGCGGCCAAAGAGGTGATCGGCGACTTTATTGCGGAACGGCCGTATGACAAACTCGGACTGGTCATCTTCAGCAACGAAGCGTTCAGCCAAAGCCCGCTCACCCTGGATCATAACATGGTGCAGCGCTCCCTGGATCAGGTAGAACTGGCGACGGAGCTGGGTCTGGAAGACGGCACCGCCATCGGCCTGGGCATCGCCAACGCGGCCAACATGCTCACCAACAGCGACGCCCAAAGCAAAGTCGTCATCCTGCTCACCGACGGCGTGAACAATGCCGGGCAGATTGACCCGCTGACGGCCGCTGAAGCCGCCAAAGCGCTGGGCATCAAGGTGTACACCATCGGCGCGGCCCGGCCGGGCACGGTTCCCGTCCCTATGGACACGCCTTTCGGCACGCAAATCACCTACCAGGAAAGCGTCCTGGACGAAGCCACCTTGCAACAAGTAGCCGACATCACCGGCGGCCGTTACTACCGGGCGCAGGACACGGAAGGCTTGCAGCAAATTTACGATGAAATTAACCAACTGGAAAAATCGCAGGTAGAAATTGAAGTGTTCAACCAGTACCAGGAATTGGCCCTCTGGCTCATCATCCCGGCCATCCTGCTGATGCTGGCGGAGATTATTTTAAGGAAGACAGTTTTTCGGACGATTCCATAAAAGGGGCAAGGGGCAAGTTGCAGGTGGCAAGTATCTGTCACCTGCCCCTTGCAACCTGCCACTTGCAACACAGGGTAAAACTATGACATTCGCACACCCGCAACTACTCATCGCATTACTTCTCGTGCCGCTGTTCGGCCTGTTTGCCGCGTGGGCGAACCGGCGGCGCAAAGCAACTCTGGACAGATTGGGCGACCGGCGGCTGATTGACCGCCTGAGCGATACGGTGAACTGGAACGGCCGTCGCTGGCAGCTTGTTTTCTGGTTTATCGCTCTGACTATGCTCATCCTGGCGGCGGCCGGCCCGGAATGGGGCGAAGAAACCCGCGCCGTGGATCAGGAAGGCTTGCAAGTCATCGTCGCGCTGGACGTGTCCAACAGTATGCTGGCTGAAGACATCAAGCCCAGCCGTCTGGAACGGGCCAAACTGGAAATCCAGGATTTGATGACCAAGCTGAACGGCGACGAGGTCGGCCTGGTGCTGTTCTCCGGGGCCAGCTTCCTCCAGTTCCCCCTGACTTCCGACTACGCCACGGCGCAAAGCTACGTGCAAAGCGCCGATCCGGGCGATATTTCCCGCCCCGGCACGGTGATTGGGGACGCCATCCGCACGGCAATGCGCGGCTTTGACCCCAGCCTGGAAAGCCAGAAGGTTCTCATCATTATGACGGACGGGGAAGACCACGAAACTGACCCGCTGGCTGCCGCGCAGGAAGCGGCCGACGCCGGGATTATCATTTACACCATCGGTTTTGGCACGCCGGAAGGCTCGCCGGTACCGGATTACAACCAGTTTGGCGAGTTGACTGGCTACAAAACGGATGAAAATGGCAACGTGGTCATCTCCCGGCTGGATGAGGCGACATTGCAACAAATTGCCGAGGTGGGCAACGGCCGTTACCTGCCGGCTTCGGCTGACGGCCGGGAATTGGACCAACTGCTGGCGGAAATTGACAAACTGCAAAAAGCGAAGCTGCAAAGCCGCTTTGAAACAACCAAAATTCAGCGGTTCCAGCTATTTCTGGCCGTCGCCCTGGCCGCCCTGGTCATTGCTGAATTTATCCCGCAGCGCAAACGCGCCCGGCCGGTTTTTAGTCTGGACAGATTGAAGCGGGCAGAAAAAGAGACGCAGCCGGAATTGGTGGTTGAGTAATTGGGATGACAATGATTACAACAGATGGGGGAAGGAACAGATTAACTGAAATTGGCGACTATCTGTTTATTCCTGAACCTGTTGTAATCTCAATCAGGATACTAAGATGAAAACAACACGTATCACACAACACGCAAAAGATTCCTCACCCTCCGGGATTCGGAATGACGGGAATACGCAACACGCATCACGCATCACGCATCACGCATCACGTATCACCCTCCTCCTCATCATCGCTGTATTGGCTTTGGCCGCGTGCAGCCCCAAAGCCAACAAACTGGTGGCCGAAGGCAACGACGATTACGCTCAGGCCGAATATCTGACGGCACTGGAAGCGTATCAGAACGCCGCCATCGAGAACCCGGAACTGGCGGAACCGTACTACAACGCCGCCAACGCCCTCTACCGCGCCGGGGATTACGACGCGGCGCTGGAACAGTTACAGCAAGCCCTGGTTTACGCCAACGCGGAACAGTTGGCCCAGGCCGGCTATTACAATTTGGGGAACACGTTGTATAACCGGCAAGAACTGGAAAACGCCATTGCCGCCTACCGCCAGGCGCTGCTCCTCAACCCGGACGACGAAGACGCCAAATATAACCTGGAACTGGCCCTGCAAATGCTGCAACAGCAGCAACAACAAGAACAACAGCAACAAGAGCAGGAACAGCAGGATCAGGAACAACAAGATCAAGAGCAGCAGGATCAGGAACAGCAAGATCAACAACAGGATCAAGGCGATCAGCAGCAGGATGAAGGCGATCAGGGTGAGGAACAAAACCAGGATCAGAACCAGAATCAGCAGCAAAATGATGAGGAAGGCGGCGGCGGGGAAGAAAACGCCGACAATGAAGATCAATCCCAGGGTGACGAAGGCCAGGAAGGCGAACAAGGCAACGACCAGCCCAATGACCAGGAAAATCAAAGCGAAGGTCAGGACGGGGAAGGCGATCAGGAAAACAACGAGCAAAATGGCGATGCCGGCGCCGGTCAGCCCACGGAGCAGAACCCGGACGGGACGCCTGTGGGCCAAAACCCCGGCAATACTGAAGGCCAACGCCTGACGCCGGAACAAGCCCGGCGGCTTCTGGCAGCCATTGCCCAGGGGTCTGACACGTTGCAGGAACGGCTGGGGCAGATATTTATTGTGCCTGACGGCCGTCCGCCGCAGCAGGATTGGTAGAGAATTGCGAATGGTGAATTGTGAATGGTTAATCGAGGAAATCTTATGAAGCGTAAAATTTTACCAGCGGGAGTTATCGCCCTGTTTGTTTTGGCAATGTTGGTATTGCCCGCGCTGGGACAATCGCCCATTACGGCCGAAGTGGACCGCACCATTCTCAGCACAGATGAGACAGTAGCCCTTACCGTGCGCATCAATGGGGCTACCGGCAACCCTACCGCGCCGGAACTGCCGCCGCTGGACGGCTTCCAGGTGGTGGGCAGCAGCAGCGGCACGCAAATTCGGGTGGTCAACGGCGCGTTTAGCTCCTCCGCCACCTACACTTACCATCTGCGCCCCATCGAGACGGGCGAACTGGTCATCCCGCCCATCAGCGTCACCCTTAACGGGCAAACCTACAGCACCGACCCCATCACGATTCAGGTGACGCAGGGCAGCGCGCCGGTGCAATCGACCCCGGTTCAGGGTGAACCGCAGGCTGCGCCCACGGAATTGAACGGGCAAGATATGTACGTGGAGGCGTTTGTGGACAACGAGACGCCTTACCAGGGCGAGCAAATCACCTACACTTTCCGTTTTTATAACGCCGTCAGCCTGGGCAATCCGGCTAATTACGAACCGCCCTCTTTTACTGGCTTCTGGAGTGACACGGAACCGGAACAGGTGCAGTACAATACGGAAGCCGGCGGGCGGATTTACAACGTGAACGAAGTGCGCACCATCCTCTTCCCCACAGTCGCCGGGGAAATTATCATCGAACCGACGCGGCTGGAAGTGCCTGGCGGCTTCTTTACGCGCGGGGCCAATTTGATGACGCGGCCGGTAACGGTGGACGTGCAGCCGCTGCCCTCTGACGCTCCGGCTGATTTTACCGGCGCGGTGGGCCAATACCAGATTGACGCGGCCGTTGACCTGACGGAAACGCGGGTGAATGAACCGGTGACGTGGCAGGTGCGCGTGGCCGGCTACGGCAACATTGATACGCTGCCGGAACCGACCTGGCCGGAAACCCCCGGCTGGCGGGATTTTGACAGCACGTCCACAACGAATACGCAGGTGCAGGACGGCCGTATCAGTGGCAGCCAGGTCTATGAAAAACTGCTCATCCCCACGGAAGCGGGGCAGCTAACCCTGCCGCCAGTCAACTACACCTATTTTGACCCGGAACAGGAGCGGTACGTGACTGTCTCGACCGATCCGATTGCGGTTAACGTAGCGCCCGGCGCCAATGGGGAAACGGCTGCGTTCAACCCGGACGATACGCCCAAAGTAGGGGCCGGCGGCGATGAAGTGGGGGAAACGGCCGTCGCCCTGCGCGCCATCAAACCATTGGCCGAAGGAAAAATCAGCCAGCCCGTGACGCAAAATCCGCTCTACTGGTTGCTCTGGCTGGTTCCGGTCTTTGGCGTGGCCCTGCATTACGGCTGGCAAAAACGGCAGGCGTACCGGCAGCAAAACAGCGCCCTCATCCGCAGCCAACAGGCGCAAAAGAAGGCGAACAAGGCCATCAAGCAAGCGCAAAAAGCGGGCAGTGACCCGTATGCAGCCGCCTCCCGGATTTTGCTGACGTACCTGATGGAAAAGCTGAACAAGCCGGTACAGGGTTTGACGCAAAAAGAGTTGATCGCTCTGCTTACAGAGGAAGGGGCGGTTGCGACCGTAGCCCAAAAAGCTGCTGACATCCTCACCACCTGCGAAATGGGCCGTTACGCTCCGGTGCAGGACAGCAATTTGCAAAGTAGTAATTTGTTAGATTATACGAAGCAAGTGATTGCGGAGTTGGAAAGGGAGATTGGAGATTAAGAGATTGGAGATTGGGGATTGGGAATCTCTAACCTCCAATCTCCAATCTCCCCAAAATAACCATGAAACAAAAAATCACACTTTTAACAATTATTTTAACAATTTTGCTCTTGGGCGCGGGGGTGGCCTGGGCGCAATCGGCGCAGGCGGAGTTGGAGACGGGGGACGTGGCGAATCAGTTGTATGAAAACGGCCGTTACGCCGAAGCCGCCCAGGCCTACGAGCAGCTAATCGCCCAGGGGATGGCAAACAGCGCTGTTTACTACAATCTGGGCAACGCCTACATGCAGCAAGGGGAAATCGGCCGGGCCATCCTCAATTACAAACGCGCCCAGGCGCTGGCCCCGCGCGACCCGGATATTGCGGCCAATCTGGCCCTGGCCCGCGCCCAAACGGTAGACCGCTTTGACGGCAGCGCGCCGGATGATCTGGCGACCATTTTTAATACGGCCGTGCAGGCCAACCTTACTTTCAATCAACTGGCCCTGCTGGCTTTGGGGTTGTGGTTTGCTTTGGGGATGGGCATTATTGTGTACCGGCAGATGGGGAACGGCCGTGGCAAAAACATCATCGCTGCAGGTATCGCCCTGACCGGCGTCCTCTTCGTCATCTCCGCCTTCTCCCTGGGCAGCCGCATGGTTGACGCCTACACCTTCCCGCAAGGCGTCATCGTCGCCGACCGAGTCAACGTGACCAACGGCCCCGGCGAACAGTACACCGTCCAGTTCGCCTTGCACGACGGCGCCGAGGTCGGCCTGCTGGAAACGCGCGGCCAATGGGCCAAACTGGCCCTCCCCGGCGGCGAGATCACCGGCTGGGTTCCGGCCGGCACTGTTGAAGCAGTGGAAAATGATGCGTGATGTGTGAGATGTGAAAGCAAAATGACCACAAAATAAGAGGAACCGCAGATTTTTATCTGCGGCCTTTCATATCTGTGGTCAATATTCAATATAGGGATAAACCAGAAATTTATTCCGCGATTGTTACAACGTATCCCGGCGCGTTTAAGGTAACGACAAATTGATTCAAAACATCCCGGCCAACAATAATCTCATCCAACCGTGAACCAACAACATCCACATAAAAGGGGCGATATTTCGCAATTTGCAAAGCAACTTTGTACAAATTTACCCGATACCGCCCACCGGCAGACCCGCTTAACCAACCGGTCAAGCCCTGACGTGCCCGTAATTGCTGTAAAATGGGTATCGGAATTTGGGTTGCGTCTGCGCCGGAATCTACAATAGCTGTCAAGAGGAAGGGCGTTTCACCAATCCGTCGGGCAACCTGAATAGCAATAACAGGCATGGCCGGATTGTAACTGGAATCATAATCATGGCTGTGAATGAAAGTCATAACTTTTCCAGTGTAAAGCGAGGTGAACGTAAAACAATTTCTTTTTCAGGTACAGCCTCAACGCGGGTCATCCAGACAAACTCATCTGGAAAAAGGTCATCAATACGGGCAAAAAGAGCAGCCTCATCACTGTCAAAATCAACAAGCTCTCCGTTATGAATAGCAACATATTGCCCTGCATGTGTCTTTTGCAGATCAGGGTACAAACGTAGATAAGCAGCACGTTCCCGCTCAACGACAGGGTCCGGTTCTGCAGGTGGGATAGTCAAATTATCCAGAGGAAGCATTGCATCGTTCAAGTATTCGACAATAGCCGTATCAACATCTTGCTGGCGCAATTTAGCCCAACGCTCAATACGATTGTACGTAGATTGAGAAAGAGATATGGTTATATTCACTTGCCTGTCACCTCCGGATATAATATCAATCATCCACCTTTGATTATAGCATATTGTCAAACCAACGAAATTTTTTGATATTAGTGAACGCAAGCGGCAACTGTGAAAATAGACACAGGAGAAACCAATGAAAATCGTAACATTATCTGACCTGACTGAGGAACCTGTTTCACACAACCCGGAAATTAAGAAGAAGGTGATGCTGCGACAGGGGGATTTGCCGCCTATCACCAATTTTTCTCAGGCTGTATTCGCGCCGGGACAAACGGCCGTATCCCATTCCCACCCCGATATGGCCGAAGTTTTCCTTGTAGAATCCGGCAGCGGAATCATCACTATTGATGACACAGTTTACCCCCTGGAACTGGGAACCTGCGTCACCGTCCAGCCAAATGAACAGCACGAATTGAGTAATACCGGCGCTGCGCTGCTGGTTCTCACCTATTTCGGCGTAGCCGGGTGATGGAGATGAGAGATTGCCTAAATCTCTCATCTCAAATCACAAAATCTCCGCCCCCTGATTTGACCCCACCCCCATCTTTTGCTAACATCTCCTTCGCTCTTTGCCATAGAGATATTCATGAGACCGGTGGTGACTGGGTCCCTGGCGGCGGAGGCTGCCGAACCGTGTCAGGACCGGAAGGTAGCAGCACTAAGGCGTCCCCTCCGGGCGCCCAGGATCACCTGGTTGCCATCGGTTCCATGAATATGTCTGTGACGAGCTGACCGCCATGATGAAAGCCCCCTTACGATTCCTGGTTATTTTGTTGCTCACCCTGGGCATTGGCAGCCTGATTGCCGCGGGCTGGCTGCTGACACGGCCGTCTTACACCATTTTCGACGGCCGTACCCTCATCACCATCCCTGGCCAGTTCAGCACCGTGCAGGAAGTTTTGGCCGCCGCCAACATTGAAACCCGCCCGGAAGACGTGATTGCGCCCGCTCCCGATACGGCCGTCAACCCCGACACCCCCATCCAGATTAACCGCGCCCGCCAAGTGACCGTGCGCACGGCCGATGGCAGCAATGGTTACTGGACGAACCAACCCACCCTGGGCGCATTTCTGGCTAAAGCAGGCATCCCCGTGCAGCGCGCCGACCAGATTTACGCGGACGGCGTTTTGGTTCCTTATGACAAACTGGATGATACGGCCGTGCCCGACAGCGTAGAAATCGGCCAATTTCGCACCGTCACTATTGAAGATGGCGGGCAAAGCCAGACCTTCAGCACTGTCGCCCCGACAGTGGGGAGTGCTTTGCAGGAAGCGGGCATCACCCTCTTTGCTGCTGACAGTGTGACCCCACCCCTGGGTGCATGGCTGGAACCGGGCATAATTATCCGGGTAGAACGATCCTTTCCTGTGAGCATTGAGGTAGACGGCCGTACCATCCAGACCCGCACCAGCAGCCCCAACGTCCTGGATACCCTGGCTGCCGCCGGTATCGGTCTCGTCGGTTACGATTACACTATCCCCGGTCCCGAAGCTGTCTTGCAATCCGGCGACACCATCCGCGTCATCCGGGTCACCGAAGATTACCAGTTTGCCGACGAACCCATCCCCTACCAGACTGTTTACCAGGCTAACGACCAGTTGGAGATTGACACCCGCGCCGTCGTCAGTGCCGGTATTCCCGGCATCAAGCGGCAGCGTATCCGCGTGCGCTACGAAAACGGGGTGGAAGCCAGCCGGGAAGTGGACAGCGAATGGGTAGCCCAGTCGCCACAAAATAAAGTGATTGGTTACGGTACCAAAATTGTCATCCGCACCATTGATACCCCCGAAGGGCCACTGGAATATTGGCGCGTTGTCAGGATGCGCATTACCTCCTACAAACCGGCCAGCGCGGGTAAACCGTTTGACGCCCCCGGCTACGGTATCACCGCCAGCGGCCTGCGTGCGGAAAAAGGGGTGGTTGCCGTGGATCGCAGCGTCGTGCCCTGGAAAACGTGGGTGTACGTGCCCAACTATGGCAAAGCGATTGCCGGGGATGTAGGCGGCGGCGTGCGCGGCCGTTGGATTGACTTGGCCTACAGCGACGATGATTACGTGGGCTGGTCAACTTATGGCGACGTGTATTACCTGACCCCCGTCCCACCGCCAGACAAGATCAATTTTTTGATTCCGACGGTACTGCCGTAGAGAGATTCAGTAGATCCAATTTTTCATCTTTTGGCCGCGGATTGCGCGGATTAGCGCGGATTTTTTATAATGACTTTACCGAAAAAACCGCAGAGGACGCAAAGATCGCAAAGATTTACCAG
>JALUPA010000464.1 GCA_027054335.1 Ardenticatenaceae bacterium | reverse complement strand
TGGTCAAAGGCAGAAAAGTCAGCCCAGCCTTTCATCGCCAACACTTTGGTAATGGCCGCTGTCAGGGTAGTTTTCCCGTGATCCACGTGACCAATCGTACCAATATTCACATGTGGTTTCCCGCGTATAAATTTTTCTTTTGCCATAATTACCCTTTCCTCTTGATAACTATCCTACTTTCTTCTTATATAATGATGTATCGTTGACTATTTGCCACCTCTCACCACATCCTGGGCAATGCCTTCGGATACAGGGGCATAATGTTCAAATTCCATCGTAAACGTGCCGCGCCCTTGCGTCATCGAACGCAAGCGAGTGGCGTAACCAAACATTTCGGCTAACGGCACTCTGGCTCTAATGGCCTGCAAGCCTTCAGTTCGCATTTCCATGCCATCAATCATGCCTCGCCGTGAAGAGATGTTCCCAATGACATCTCCGGTATACTCTTCCGGCGTCACGATTTCTACCCGCATGATGGGTTCCAACAAAATGGGATGCCCTCTCTGGACGCCTTCTTTCAAAGCCATAGAACCAGCTATCTTGAAAGCCATCTCAGAGGAGTCTACATCGTGATAAGAACCATCATATAAAGTAGCTCTAATGTCTACAATGGGATAGCCGGCGATTACCCCACTATCCAATGCTTCTCTGATACCTGTTTCTGTAGGTCTAATAAATTCTTTGGGGATTGCTCCACCCACAATAGCATTTTCAAATTCAAAGCCTGATCCGGGAGCCAACGGTTCCAATTTGATAACCACATGACCAAATTGGCCTCGGCCGCCAGATTGCCGTACATAACGGCCTTCAACCTTTTCTACCGTTTTGGTGATGGTTTCCCGGTAGGCAACCCGTGGTTGACCCACATTGGCAGCCACTTTAAATTCTCGCAAAAGGCGATCCACCAACACTTCCAAATGCAGTTCACCCATGCCATATAAAATGGTTTGACCGGTCTGATCATCCACTCTTACCTGGAAGGTCGGGTCTTCTTCTGACAATGCCTTGAGAGCGTGCCCCATCTTTTCCTGGTCTTTATTCGTTTTTGGCTCAATAGCCAGCGAAATAACCGGTTCCGGGAATTCAATGGATTCCAGAACAATAGGCGATTTCTGATCGCACAGGGTTTCACCGGTAAAGGTCAATTTCAAACCCAACGTGGCCGCAATATCGCCGGCATGAATTTCCGTCAGGTCTTCCCGGCGGTCTGCGTGCATACGCAGAATACGGCCGATACGCTCTTTCTTGCCTTTGGTGCTGTTTAATACAGTGCTGCCGCTCTTCAGTATCCCAGAGTAAACCCGGAAATAAGCCAATTTACCGACATACGGGTCTGTCACAATTTTGAAAACCAGGGCAGCCAATGGCTCATCGTCACTGGGGGCACGGGTCTCAATTTCACCGGTATCTGGATTCTGCCCTTCAATGGGGGGCACATCCAACGGTGACGGCAGATAATATACGACGGCGTCCAGAACACGCTGCACACCTTTATTGCGCAAGGCTGTGCCGCACAACACGGGCGTTACCTGGTTAGCCACAGTAGCTTTGCGTAAAGCGCGGCGCAAATCTTCCACTGCAATTTCTTCGCCTTCCAGGTAGCGCTCCATCAATTCGTCATCAGTCTCAATGATGCGCTCAATGATAATGCCGCGGGCTTCTTCGGCCTCGGCTGTCATATTGTCGGGGATGGGCACGATTTTAGGTTCAGCGCCTAAATCGTCTTCATCCCAAACGGCCGCTTCCATGCTCAGCAAGTCAATAATACCCCGAAAATCCGCTTCAGCGCCGATGGGCAGTTGAATGGCAATGGGATTAGCCCCCAGCCGTTCCCGAATCATGCCGATGGTACGAATAAAGTCTGCGCCAACACGATCCATCTTGTTGACGAAACAGATGCGGGGTACGCTGTACTCATCCGCCTGCCGCCAAACAGTTTCTGATTGCGGTTCCACGCCGGCGACAGCATCAAAAACGACCACACCACCATCCAGCACGCGCAGGCTGCGCTGCACCTCGGCCGTAAAGTCAATGTGACCGGGTGTATCTATAATATTAATCTGATGATCGAGCCAGGTAGTGGTAGTTGCAGCCGAGGTAATGGTGATACCGCGCTCCTGCTCCTGCACCATATGATCCATAGTGGCTGTGCCGTCATGGACTTCGCCCATACGATGGATCATCCCGGTGTAGTACAGGATGCGCTCGGTAGTTGTGGTTTTACCGGCGTCAATATGGGCAATGATGCCTATGTTTCTTACTCGATCCAGTGGATAACGACTCATGTCTAACTATACCAATCCTAAATTAGAAGCGGAAGTGCGAGAAGGCCCGATTGGCCTCAGCCATACGGTGCGTATCGTCTTTCTTCTTGACGGCCGCCCCTTGACGCTTGGCCGCATCCATCAGCTCGCCAGCCAGCTTTTCGGACATGGAACGGCCGCTGCGACTGCGAGCAGCAGCCAACAACCAACGCATAGCCAACGACATCTGGCGGTCACCCCGTACCGGTGAAGGTACCTGATAGGTAGACCCGCCGACACGCCGGGCTTTGACTTCAACACTGGGCCGCACATTTTCCAACGCTTTTTCAAACACTTCCAGCGGCGGCTGGTCGGTACGTTGTTCAATCAGATCAAAACAATTATACAAAACTCGTTGGGCCACACTTTTCTTCCCGCCTCTCATCAGGCGGTTTACGAACATGGAAACGTGAACGCTATCGTATTTCATATCCGGCGTAACTACACGTTTTTCTGGGCGGTAACGTCTTGGCATTTTCTACTCTCCGTCTCTTATTTCGGCGCCTTTGTACCATATTTGGAACGACCTTGCTTACGGTCATCCACACCACCGGCATCCAATGTGCCACGCACGATGTGGTACCGCACACCCGGCAAGTCCTTCACCCGACCACCACGAATCAACACGACGGAGTGATCTTGCAAAGTGTGCCCCTCACCAGGGATGTAGGCAGTTACTTCGATACCGTTCGTCAAACGAACACGCGCCACTTTCCGTAAGGCAGAATTCGGTTTTTTGGGCGTCATGGTCTTGACCTGGGTGCAAACACCACGTTTTTGCGGAGCGCCCTTCGGCTGACGAGTACGCCGTTGTTTGAAGGAATTGAATGTCCATTGTAAAGCCGGGGCCGTACTCTTTTTACTTTTGGCTTTGCGGCCCTTGCGTACAAGTTGATTAATTGTAGGCATTCTAATTCTTCTCCTTGCTAGTTCTTCTCGCTTCTGAAAATCAGTCAATATACAAAACACATCCTCCCAAAGCTATCGGAGCTACCCCGGGAGGATATCACTGCTACAATTTCAAATAATAGGGTTGGCGACTGTTGCCAATACCCGACAAATGGAGGCCACCGTAGCTGTAACAACTCGATGGCCTCCACGTGAAATCATCTATTCGGTTAGTAACTACGTATCTAGTTACCTGTTAGGGACAGACATACGAACCAAGATTCTATCATAGTTGCTATTGTTGTCAAATAAAATACGGGGGTTTTTATTAGAAAAAGATGATATCTGGCTGATTTTCGGCTTTTTGTTTCTTGTTACCTCGGCAAAGAGATTATTTCGACGCCGGCCGCAGCCTGACAGATGTAAATGTTGGGTTTCAGGTTGGTTTTTTGTTGGTATTGTCGGGTTGTTGTTTGGGCGAAGGTCACGGCCGTATCCCCCCTCACCAACGCCACCGCACACCCGCCAAACCCGGCCCCTGTCATGCGCGCCCCGTAACAGCCTGGTTGAGCCTGGGCAATTGCCACCATCACGTCCAGTTCCGGGCTGGAGACGGCAAAATCATCGCGCAAGCTGAGATGGCTTTCGTTCATCAGGCTACCCAGTTTAGCGGCGTCTCCCCGACGCATGGCAGCCACGGCCTCCAGGACGCGCTGGTTTTCGCTGATGACGTGGCGCGCCCGGCGGCGGATGAGGGGATCGAGTTGGGGGGCCACGGCCGTAAACATCTCCATTGTCACGTCCCGCAAAGCAGCCGCGCCAAAAAAGGCGGCGGCCTGTTCGCACTGCCGGCGGCGCTCGTTGTAGGCGGATGCGACGAGGCCGCGCCGGGTGGCAGTGTCCAGGATAACGACGGCCGTACCTCCCGGCAGCGGCACGGCTTCCGTCTCCAAGGAACGGCAATCAATCAGCAAGGCGTGGTCAGCCTGGGCAGCCGCCACGATCATTTGATCCATGACGCCGCAGTTGACGCCGACCCATTCGTTTTCCGCTTTTTGGGCCAGGAGCGCCATGCGGGTGGGGTTCCAGGGGATGCGGGCTACGGCCGTAAACGCGCGCGCCGCCGCCAGTTCCACTGCCGCCGAGGAGGATAATCCGGCCCCCACCGGCACATCTCCCTGCATTACCCCTTCCCAACCGGACAAGGTATACCCGGCATTCTGCCAGGCCCAGGCGACGCCCTTGACATATTCTGACCAGTGGCCTTCTTCCTGATATAAGTGATTGAGGTGAAATACGGCCGTTTCCCCAAAATCCAGCGAATGCAGCCGCACTTCCCCATCGTCACGGGGACGCACGGCCAGCCACACCGCCCGATCCAGCGCCAACGGCAGCACAAAGCCGTCGTTGTAATCAGTATGTTCCCCAATCAGGTTCACCCGCCCCGGCGCGCGGATAATAAAATGAGGCGGCGCGTCAAAACGATCTTGAAACAGATTATCCGGTTCTCTAATGACAACTTCCGCCTCAATATCACTTTTCATAATGGAAACGGCACGACACAATGATCAAATTTTCTTCCGTAACACGGTAAACCAACCTGTGTTCAGCATTTATGCGCCGTGACCAATACCCCGTCAAATTGGATTTTAATCGTTCCGGTTTGCCCGTGCCGGAAAAAGGCGTGCGACTTGTTTCTTTTATAAGCTGATTGAGACGTTTGAGAAGTTTGCGATCATGTCTTTGAAACCAAAGATAATCTTCCCAGGCTGCTGGCACAAATGTAATATTCATGGTTCGATAAGATTGCGCTTAACAGCATATCCGGCCTTATCTTCAGCAATGGCTCGGCGTAAATGTTCGGCATTAGCCGGTGTGGAAAGTAAATATAAGGTTTCCTGCCAAGCATTATATTCATCCAAAGACAGTATGATCACACTATCGCCGCTATGCGTGCTTATAATTGTTGGTTCAATGTCGTTTATTACATCTTGCACAATTGTTTTCAAGTTAATTTCTGCCTGGTTTAGTGTCACTGTTTTCATTTTACGCCCTCAAATCATTGAATATGATAGACATCACGATATTTATTGCATTATACAAAGAAAGACGGCCGTATACTACCCACCCTTCCTTTTATAATGTACCTCTGACAACCTCCGCAGCCGTTCCGCCGCCTGCTCCGCCGTCAGGTCACGTTGGGCTTCGGCCAGCATTTCGTAGCCGACCATGAACTTTTTGACGGCGGCAGAACGCAGCAGGGGCGGGTAGAAGTGGGCGTGTAACTGCCAATGCGCCGGGGAATCCGGGGCAAAGGGCGCGCCGTGCCAACCCATCGAGTAGGGAAACGAAGTCTCAAACAAATTGTCGTAGCGGATGAGCAGCCGTTTGAGAATCTCCGCCAGAGCGTCTCGCTGCATGTCGTCCAAATCCGGCAGGCGCAGAACGGATTGGCGGGGCAGGAGCAGGGTTTCGTAAGGCCAGACGGCCCACCAGGGCACAACGACCAGCCAATGATCATTCTGGATGACAACGCGCTCCTGCCGTTCTCCTTCCAAGCTGGCGTAATCGAGGAGGAGGACACGGCCGTATTCTTCAAACCAATCCCGCTGCCTCCCATCCTCTTTGGCCGATTCGTTGGGCAGCGCGTCAATCGCCCAAATCTGGCCGTGCGGATGGGGGTTGGAACTACCCATCACCGACCCCTTGTTCTCAAAAATCTGCACCCAGCGGTACGTCTGGCCGAGGACGGCCGTTTGCTCCGCCCACACGTCAATCACCCGCCGGATCGCCGGTAAATCCATCTCCGCCAGCGTCAGATCATGCCGGGGTGAAAAGCAGATGACGCGGCAGGTTCCCGGTACGGCTTCCGCCCGCAGCAAGGGATGCGCCACTTCCGCTTGCGGTACGTCCGGCAGCAGGGCGGCAAAATCGTTGGTGAAGACGTAGGTGTTCCGGTAATCGGGATTGCACGCGCTGCCGGCCCGGCTGTTTCCGGGGCAGAGGTAGCAGGCGGGATCGTATGACGGCCGTACTGCCGCCACCACTTTCTCTACCTGCCCCTGCCACGGCCGTTGCGTCCGCTGGGGCGACACCTGTACCCATTCTCCGGTCAGGGGATTGTAGCGTCTGTGGGGATGGCGGTTTGAGTTGAACATGGTAATTGGGTAACTGAGTAATTGGGTAATTGCCTACTGAAAACTGAACACTGAAAACTACTTACTGATATTCCGGCAGCCACTCGCCATGCGCTTCAATCAACTCATCCACCAACGAGCAAATTTGGTTCATGTCCAGTTCGGCGGCCGCGTGCGGGTCCAGCATAGCAGCGTGATAAATATATTCCCGCTTGCGGGTGAGGGCAGCTTCCACCGTTAGCTCCTGCACATTGACGTTAGTGCGCATGAGAGCGGCCAATTGGGGCGGCAGTTTGCCGATTTTGGTAGGCTGGACGCCGTTATGGTTTACCAGGCAGGGAACCTCCACGCAACAGCCCTGGGGTAGATTGTCAATCAGACCGTCGTTGCTCACGTTGCCATAGATGACTCGCGGCTGGCCGGTTTCCCGGCTGTGAATAATGAGCGAACCATATTCCAGACTGGGTTCCACGGCCAGCGGCACGTCCTCCGATTCCAGAATTTCCCGCATCTGTTCCCAGGCGGCAATCTGATTTTCGCAGCGGGAAATGTACTCGTCCAGGGGAATGTTGTACCCCTTGATCAGATCGGGCCGGTCCCGCTTGATGAACCAGGGGACGTACTCGCTGAAATGCTCGCTGGATTCGGTAACGAAGTAACCCCATCGCTTCAGCACCTCGTACCGTACCCGGTTCCAGGCCGGCACACGGCCGTCCGCAATCACCTGATGCAAGCGCGGATACAAATCTATACGGCCGTCCGGCGTCACCTGCTCAAATTTCAGGTAGAAAGCCATGTGGTTAATCCCGGCGCACAAGTAATTGATTTCCTCCGGAGGGATTTGCAGATCGCGGGCTAGTTGGACGGCCGTGCCCTGCACACTATGGCACAATCCCACCATTTTTATAGAAGAAGCCCGGTCAATGGCCCAGCAGTTCATCGCCATCGGATTGACATAATTCAAAAATAGCGCGTCCGGGCACAACTCCTCCATATCCCGTGTCATCTCCAGCAAAACGGGAATGGTGCGCAAACCGCGCATAATGCCGCCAATGCCCAACGTATCGGCAATCGTCTGGCGCAAGCCGTACTTCTGGGGAATCTCAAAATCAAGCACCGTGCCCGGCTTGTAGCCCGCCACCTGAAATATACCAATCGCATAATCCGCCCCGGCCAACGCTTCTCGCCGATCCAGCGTGGCGGTAATGGTCGGTTGCACGTCCAGCGTCCGGGCAATTTTGTGAGCTACAATTTCCGTGGTGCGCAAACGTTCCGGGTCAATATCATGCAAGGCAATGTGCGCCTCCGCCAATTCCGGGAAACTGAGAATATCACCCAGCAAATTTTTGGCAAACACAGTACTGCCCGCGCCAATGAATGTAATCCTGACCATAGCTACACCTCCGTTTAAGTGGCAAAGTTGCAGAGTGACGCGGCGGCAATGATACAACCCGTTACCCTCTATTTGATTATACGATGTTAACGTTTCGCTAACGAATTTCATAGACGCATCATTTATGCTATGGTGTAATTAAACGTATTGCGGCAGAAAGGATTTTACGCAATACAGAACACACAATAAAAAGGGATACAGCTATGAACAGTTCCTTCAAATTTATGAGTATTCGCGGCATTGATTTGCGCATACACCTTACATTTCCCCTGATTTTGATCTGGGCGGCCTTTCAATACGGCGCGGCCGCCGGGAATGCCACAACCGGCGCTATTTTCGGCGTGGTTGTCATTTTGCTGTTGTTCGTCCTGGTGACGTTACACGAGTTGGGGCACAGTTTTGCCGCTCAGTATTACGGCGTGCCAGTCAAGCAAATTGTCTTGCTGCCCATCGGCGGTCTGGCCCAAATGGCCCAAATACCGGAAAACCCCAAACAGGAATTCGTGATTTCGGTAGCCGGCCCGGCGGTGAATGTGGTGATGGCGGTGCTGATGGGGGCCATGATTCTGGTTTTTAACATTCCCCTGACAGCCCCATTTACGGGCATTAGCCTGACCTTTGCTGTCATCTTCTCTTATATCTTCTATTACAACATCATGCTGGCCCTGTTTAATTTGCTGCCAGCTTTTCCCATGGATGGCGGCCGTATTTTCCGGGCGCTTTTGGCGATGAAGCTGAGTTACACGACGGCTACGCTCATTGCTGGAAATGTGGGCCGCGCTCTGGCTGTAGCTATGGGGCTTTACGGCCTGCTCAATGGCGGTATTTTTCTGATGCTGATTGCTCTGTTCATCTTCAGCGGGGCCTCTCAGGAAATGATGATGGTGCAATTCCAGCAACGGAAACGGCGTGGCGAGATTCCTACCCACGTTTACCTGATGCCGGGCCATATGGTACAGGAAGTATATTCACCCCACGCGCTGGTTCTCAACCCGAATGACAGCCTGGAACAGGCGATGCAGGTGAGGATGCAGGGAATCCAAAATAATTTCCCGGTGACGCAAGACGGCCGTTACCTGGGATTCGTCACAGAAGCGGGTCTGGTTAACGCCTACAAACAGTACGGCCCGGACGTAATGGTTTACGCTGCCATGTCCCCGGCCATCAAACCGGTTTCCCTGGCGACGGATTTGGTGGAAGCGCTGCGCCGCATGGATACGTGGCAGGTGGATGCCTTACCGGTGACGGATAACGGCCGTCTCCTGGGAATGATCACCCGGCAGCAAATCACAGCCCTGGCCCGCACCCACCAACCCTGGCCCGATAGTCCTGAGACAGCCCGTATTTAATTCTTATCTTCGTGGCTGGATTCCTGGATGACAGCATAAAGATCATCCAGGAACTGTTGCATGGGGATATTATACGTGTCAGCGACCGTATCCATGTCACAATATGGCCCAATAATACATCCCACACAAGCCAGTTTATAGCGGCGGAAAACTTGCGCTGTCTGGGGCCATTGAGCCAATATCTCATCTACAGTTAGTTCAGTCAAGTCGCCTGGGGACATGATTTTCTCTTGACCGACAGGAATGGTAAAAATAGAAGCCGCGGTTTCCAAACTACATTTTCGGTGTAGGGTTGCGAAACCGCGGCTCTTTACGTACAAGTACGCTTGTTATTTTTGGAAAGAATGGATATAGGCGATGATGTCCATAATATCCGCATCAGAGAGCGCCGGGTTGCCGCCTTTGGGGGGCATGTCTACACCGGTTGTATTCTCCGGATCATTAGAAGGGCGACCAGTTTTGATGAAAGCTAACAATTCCTCATCAGACAGGCCGCGAATAAATTCACTCTCGGTCATATTCTTCCCTAAGCCCTCAATACCTGTACCGGCCTCTCCGTGACAAGCTATGCAAGTCGAGTTGTATAACTCCTCTCCCTTAGCCGCATCACCGGCCGGGAGAGCCGGCGCATCTGCGGGCGGTGCGGTGTCGGACCCGCCTCCCCCGGATGAGGACGCATCGCCTCCTCCGCCACAAGCGACGACAAACAGCATTAAGAAAGCACCCAAAATAAACAGACTAATCTTGTTGAATTTCATATTTCTTCTCCTTGAAAATATTTTTTGTGGTGGGAGCTTATGCCCCCTAATTATTTTGCTGAATATAGGCGTTGAGATCGCCCGGTTTAAGGTTGCCGGCAGCAATGCCTTCGTGTAAATCATTCCATGTCGTTACTATGCCACCATTTTCCACCATAAATTGTTCTGCATCCGCCGCATTGGCAAAGGCAGCCAGTCCCCAGCCCATGGGCGTAGCCAGATCGTTATTCAACACATACACGGCCGTATCCGCTCTGATCCATTTCTCCGTATTAAAATCATGCACCCAGTAAATATGCACATCTTCCTGGTTTTGCACATCATACACCAACATACCGCCCACGTCGTCAAAAAGACGCGCGTCGCCAGCGGTAGTGACATAGGCAGCGGCATAACGGGCTTCGCTGATGATCATACCGCATTGCTCGCATATGTCTTCGCCATAACGGATTTCCGGCGGATTTTCCAGATCGGCGCCCCCGCCACAAGCAGCCAGGAAGAATACGGCCGTCACACTCATCAACAATCGGCCCCACATTATAAAACACCTCGCCGCTTAAAAATCTGCTGGGCCAGCGCCAAAGGAATAAACACCCACAGCAGCAGAAATCCCACCAGAACAGGCAGCAGCGCCTGACCATACGTGCGCATGGCATACACCCCGGCCGGTCCCAGCAATTCCAGATTGTCACGGATATTGAGAATGGCAGCAATCTTGAACAGTTGCAGCGGATTTGTCAGGGCCAGGGCAAACAATTCATTCACTTTCAGGCGCAGAACAACGGCCGTACCCATCACCCCCAGATCACCTAAAAACACCAACAGCAGCCAGAGAAAGAGAGCAATCCCTACGGCCGTAGCCGAATGCTGCACCGCCGCCGAGATCAGAAAACCCAGGCTCAAACTGGCAACTGCCAGCACAAACGTCAGCCCCACCAGCGTCAGATAAGCGCGCACGTCCGTCCCGCCGGCGCTAATGGCAATCAGCAACCCCGTCAGGCCAAACCCCAGCCCCAAAGCCGCCAGCAAAGCCAGTGACAAACCAATAAACTTGCCCAACAACAGTTCCACTTTGGAAATGGGCTGGGCCAGGAGGTAGACCAGCGTTCCCTTTTCCCGCTCTCCGGCCAGACTGAGCGCCCCCAGCGTCAGCCCCATCAGCGGCACAATCATCAAAATCAGGTTGATGAGACTGGCCCCGGTACGGCCGAATCCGGCCAGCCCATAATTTCCCATTCCGGCCAGGGCCAACCAGGCCAATGCCAATGATAACACGGCAAAGGCAGCGGCATACAGCAACAGCCAGCGGTTGCGCCGGGCATCACGCAGTTCTTTTTGCATCAAGATTAAAACGTTGTCTATGTCTATCATCTTTATCCTTCCAGTTCAAAATTATTCACTGGGATACCTGCTTCATACAACAGCCGCAACGGTTCTCCCTTGGCGTCTGGTTTCACCTGCACCCACAGGCCACGGCCGTTTTGATTAACCGTCAACCCGTGCTGCGTCAGAATCTCCATAGCCGGAGCCAATCCGTTACCGGGCATATGCAAATACATCGTCATCGGCCGTCCCAAATGCTCCGTCAACTGCGACGGCGGGCACTCGATCTCCAGGCGGCCCTCGGCCATCACCAACACCCGGTCAGCCAGAGCCAACATTTCTTCCAGCCGGTGCGAAGAAAAAATCATTGTCTTGCCCGTTTCCTTCAACTCCAGCAGCAGACCCATGAAATCTTCACGGGCAGTCACATCCAGGCTGGACGTCGGTTCATCCAGCAGAAGGATGGGCGGATCAGAGAGTAAAGCCAGAGCCAAAGCCAGGCGCTGTTTCAACCCGCCGGACAGCTCACCCACCGGTTTTGGGGCGTGGGAAGCCAGGTCCAGCCGGGTCAGCAAGGGCATAAAATCATAATCGTAGCCCAGTTTTTTCAACAGGGCGTAAAAGGTCATCGTCTCTTCCACCGTCATATCATCGTGGAAGGAAAGTTCCTGGGGTACAAAGCCAATGCGCTGCCGCACCGCTTTCCCCTCTTTGGCCGCATTTAGCCCGGCTACGCTGATTTCGCCGTCATAGGGGGTAAGGTCAAGGATGCAGCGCAGTACTGTCGTCTTACCGGCCCCATTGGCCCCCCACAAAGCCACAATCTCCCCTTGGTCAACGTCGAAGCTGAGATCGTCTACGGCCGTTAACTTATCAAATCGTTTCGTTAAATTTCTTACCTGTACCATTCTTTCTCCTTCTTACGCGCGATGAAACTGGATACGCAAACGGGGAAGCAACATGATGACTGCCGCCAGAAAAAGCAACGCCAACCCACTCCCCAAACCGCCGGCACGGGAAGGCTGCGGCAAAGCAGGTACATCCGTGGGCACGTCCGGGGCCATTAAAGGCTCTGTATCTTCCAATTTGGGTCTGGGCCGCACCAAGGGAAACGCCTTGGCCGCAAAATCAACAGCCGCCACTGCCGGACTGTACAAAAACAGGCGCAGTTCCGGTTGGCGGGACACTATCTCCTCAAACAACTTTTCCGACTTATAAGGTATATCCCCTAATCCATCGCCGGCCACATCGTACCCGGCATAGTCACTCCAGTAATTCCCCCGACCGTTTACCGTCCAGACGTTACTTTCCACCAGATTGCCACCGCTGGTAAAGCCTACCTGTTCCTCATTTTCTATAAAGCTGTTATTGGTAAACTGGTTATTGCGCACCGAGGGTAAAAAATTGACGCCAATATCGTTGTAACCAAAAACGTTGCCTTCAAATAAACCCACGCTGTCCACTTCCCGTGGCGAGTTATCCAGGTGAACGCCAATGCGGTTATCCAGAAAAAGATTGTTGCGCACGATGGCGTCATCCATATCCTTCAGACCAATACCATAGCCACTGGGGCCGCGGTTACCGGCGATGGTGTTGTTGAACAGGCGCAAGCGGCGACTGTACATCATGTAAATACCCACGGAATTGTCCAGCAGACGATTGTTTTCGATAATAGCATCGTCGCCGTACATGAAGTGCAGCCCGTAACGGCCGCCGCTCACCTCATTGTTCCGCACTATCATCCGTTCTGAATACCACAACACCACATCCCGCCCTTTGGTAATCACATTATCTTCAATGGTCACATCATTGCTGTACCAGACCCGAATGGCGTCGCCGCGGCGCGGTACGTCCAAATCTTTACTGGATATGCTGTTGTTACGAATGGTACTGTTGTGGGCGCGACGCAGGTAAATGCCAAACAACGTCCCTTCAAAACGGTTGTTTTCGATCAGCGTGTCGGCGGCCTCTATAGCCAACCCTGAATTTTCCTGATCCAAGGAATCGCCGCTGTTTTTAATAACAAAACCACGCAGAGTTACCCCCGGTGCTGTAATTTTCAGGACAGTACCCTCATTTTCACCGTCCAGCACCGGCCAATCCACACCGATGAGGGTCAAAGGCTTGTCTATTTCCAGAGAGCCAACGTAGATACCGCCCGTTACCTCAATAGTGTCGCCGGGTTGCGCGGCAGCTACGGCCGTAGCCAACTCCTCAGCCGTCACCCGGGTCACATTCCCTTCAGCCTGGGCCAACACAGAGCCACTTCCCATTAGAAGCCAGCCCAACGTTACAACCAACAAAACCAGGCACTTCCTTCGATCACTGTTCACTAATTACCACCTGCTGCTAACTGTTCTTTTTCCACCAACGGCTTATACGCCTTACGATGGAAATACAACCCCACCACCACCAGAATCACAGCCAGGAATGCCAGATAAAGGCCGGTTCCCGGCAATCCCACCGTCTCGAATTGGGCAATATTACCTTTGCCCAGGACCAGCGGCACAAAAGGATCAATGGCGTTGCTTAAAGGCGCTTCATCATTCAAATGAGTGCCAAAATTCCACATCCAATATTGCAAATCAGCCAAAAACATAAATGGCATCAGAATAGCCGGCAGCACCAACAGTACTACCCATTTGGTATGGATAAAAATAGCGGCTAAAACAAGCAAAGCTACGGCCGTAATAGCAATTATACTGATAGATCGCTCAAACTGGGCCGCTTCCTCCAACGGCCGCATACCAATGTAATGATTCAACGTATTAATCTCAAATAAATCGCCCTCTAATTCGTCTAAATATGCTTTGATGTGCAACCCTTTAGGGTATTGCGGGGCGCGCAGTTCCATCTGCCAGTAGGGCAAGAATATAGAAATCAAAAGCAGAATGCCGGCCGCAGCAAAGAGCAGGGTAGGTATTAAAAACTGCTTTCGTTCCTCATCACTGGTATCAGCCGGCGCGCGTGGCCCGATAATTTTCTGAATTTTACTCATTGGTTTAATCCCAACAGACAATTTGTTCTCCGAAGAACCGTTATGTTAGAACAAGGCCGGCGCGGTTAAGACACCGGCCTTGTTCTCAAGGAGGATAATTTTTTAAACTATTCGCCCGGTTCTACCAGTAAGTAACCAGTCATTTCCAAATGCAGCGCCGAACAGAACTCGGTGCAGTAGTAAGAGAAGACGCCGTCTTCCGTCGCTTCAAATTCAAAGGTGACGGTTTCGCCCGGCTCAATACTCAGGTTAATGTTGTATAGCGGCAAAGCAAAGCCATGCGTGGCATCGTAAGCGCGTTCTACGTTGGTGATGTGCCAGGTAACTTTGTCGCCTTGCTTGATCTCCACCCGTTCGGGAGTAAAGTGGCTGCGCACGGCCGTCATCCAGATTTCCACATTATTGCCGTCACGCACAATCCGTTCTTCACCGATCTGCGTTGCGTTCTCATCAACCTCACCCGTGCGCGGGTTCCAGCCGATTTCCGGATACACTTCCCACGGGTCCAGCTTATCCGCTTTAATGATTTGCGCGTAATGCGGCTCACCGTCAGGCAGGGGCAAGTCATAAATGACGGGCATGGTGGTCCCCGGCTCACTAATGTCAAGCAGCTGGAGATTTTGCGGCAGCAGCGGCCCAACGTTGAGGAAGCGATCAATGGCCCACTTATTCAGCGAAACCAGATACTTGCCATCGGGGCTGACTGTATCTCCCTCAGCCGCCGCGATGTGACCCACATTGTATTGTACCGGTGTCTTCTGAACCAGCGTCCAATCTTCTTCATCGTTGAGGTCGGAGAAGTCACCGCCTAACGTCCAGCGGGCTACGGCTGGTTCCAGGAAGAGGCTGGTATAGGCGTATCCCTTATCATCATATTGCGTATGCAGCGGGCCTAAACCTACTTCAATTTGCGCTTCCAGTACATCGTCAAAATTCAGAATGGGCACGCCGTATTGATCAAATTCAAAGTTACCGGCAGCAATCGTGTCTTGAATTTTGTCAAAACTGTACACAGACACGTGCGGATCGAGTTTACCAGAGACAGTCACGAATTGACCGTCAGGTGATACATCCACACCATGCGGGCTTTTCGGTTCAGGGGCAAAGTAGAGCAAACCTTCTTCAATAGCCGTGTCCAACGGAATCACGGGGAAACCTTTCACGTCCATTGTTTTCCCGGCTGCCGCCACTTCCACCGCTTTGTCCAAGTTAAAGATGTGCAAGTAATCCATATCTTGTTGGGAAGCGCCGGCTTCAAAGGGAGGATTGCCATCTTCCACGCCGCCTGTAGCCATTTCTGTATTGAAGGAATTACAGAAAACCCAGCCTTCGCTGTCCAGTTTGCCGGAATCGCACACATCTTGCCAATAAGGGGGTAATTCAATGGCAAAAGATTGATCTTCCAGAATACGGCCGGATTCCCGGTCAAATTTCCAGAATGTGATCATACCGCGATAATCTGCCTCATAATCTTCAATAGAAGCGTATTCCCAACCCAGAGGCGAACCATACTGCCCGCCTTCAATAATCCACTCCGTGTTCGGTGTAGCCATTGTGCCGCCATGGTCACCCAGGGCTATGGGGTTTTTGACGATCTGTTTGGTTTCAAAATCTTTCAATGAGATGACAGCGACACGGCCGTTCGCCTTATCATTGATAAAGAGAAACTCACCATCATAATCCCCGTTTGTCTCGCTCAGTGCCGGGTGATGGGTGTCACCCCAGGTAATTTCACGGTCACTTCCTTCAACATTGCCCTCGGCCAAAATTTCCATCGAATCCTGGGCCCCATAGCCGTACCCTTGCCACGGTTCCGGGGTAAAGACGGCGATCTTCTTGATAACCCGCATGGAGGGCAAACCCACCACATACACCTGGCCGCTATGCCCGCCAGAAGCAAACATGACATATTCATCATACATACCGGAAGGCGTATACGTCTTCACTGCGGCCAAAATATCATCCGGCGTCAAACC
Source organism: Ardenticatenaceae bacterium (assembly GCA_027054335.1). Lineage (GTDB taxonomy): Bacteria > Chloroflexota > Anaerolineae > Promineifilales > Promineifilaceae > JAJRTP01. Next base: position 11,344 of record JALUPA010000464.1, on the reverse strand, counting down.
GCGGGCCTCAGCAATGGCTGCGGCATCACCGGACACGGTAGTTGCACCGGAAGATTCAGGGGCAGCCGCCTCATCGGATTTGTCACCACAACTGGCCAACAAACCCACGCCAACTACAACAATCAGCAGGCTTGTCAACAATAACTTATGTCTATAAAACCATTCTTTCTTCATTCGACCTTCTCCTTAGGATCCTGTCTATACATGCAAACTGATAAAAAGCTGCCCGCAAGTATTACTGGGCAGCATGATAAGTTAACCTTACCTTAAACAGGGAAGACCTTCTTTGCAGAAATGCAATCTATGGCAAGGATTGGTGATGGGTGGCTGAAAATTGGTGAAACAAGCCACCGGTGACCGCCCTACGAGTCAGCGTGGTGGGGTAAGCGGGGTGGTAAATCTTCAGCAATAACGACAAGCTCATGCGCCTGGCACAGGGTAACGCTCTTACGCCCGGAATAAACGATGCCGGCCTGCTCCCATTTACTGAGCAGACGACTGACCTGATAAACATTGGTTCCGGTCATTTCAGCCAGGTCCTGGCGGGACAGGGGCATGTCAATCAAGATGCCAGCATCTACTTTTTTACCAAATTGGCGTACCAATTGCAGTAACATTCGGGCCACACGTTGTTCTACGCGCCGCGTAGCCATTTCGTGTAGCCGCTCTTGCAAAGCAGCAAAGCGGCGGGCAATCATCTCCATACCATTGAGAGCCAATCGAGGATAATGGAGCATAATATCTCGAATAATTTCCCGATCCCAGCCTAAGGCCAGACTATCCTCCACTACTTCAGCCGCGACCGGATAATCCATTCCCCCCAGAGCAGCCACAATACCCATGCCGCTTCCCGGCCCCAGAACTCTGATGATAATTTGGTGCCCTTCCGTCGTTACTTGGGTCAACTTTACCTGACCTCTGACCAGGATGTAGAATGATGTGGCTGCTTCCCCCTGGTGGAAATAATATTCACCTACCGAGACGCGATAAGGCCGCGCCTCGTCCAGCACCCTCTGACAAACAGCCGGTTCCAGTTCATTAAACAGAGGGCTGCGCATAACTATTTCATAAGCATCTTTTACTGATGCACTCATAGCGAAATATTATCATACAAACAAAAATCCCGCATATCAAAAACGGAAAATTGACAATGACTGTCCCTGGCGGGACAATAGGTTATGGTCGAAAAAATTCGGGCTTTTATTGCCATTGAGTTACCAGAAAACGTCAAAATGGAACTGGCCCAAACAGGTAGGAAACTGGCCCGGCAATTACCGGACGGTTCTGTACGCTGGGTCAAGCCGGAACGAATGCACCTGACTTTACGCTTTTTGGGGGACACGGCCGTCACCCAACTCCCCGCCCTCGCCACCCAACTCGACGAACTGGCCGCCACCTACGCCCCCTTCCACTTGCACCTGGATAAACTGGGCCGCTTCCCCAACCGCAAACGGCCGCGCGTTATTTGGGCCGGACTGACGGGTAACACCCACACTTTGCTGGCACTCAAACAGGATTTGGATAAACGGCTGACCGCCCTGGGCTGGGAAGAAGAGGGACGGCCGTTTCAGGCGCATCTTACCCTGGGGCGGGTCAAAAACAGTCAGGCTGTATCTCAAGTTAAGTGGGGGGTGGCGTTGGAAAAAGTAAGTATGGGGGTTACGGCCGTACATCTCATCGAAAGCCAGTTACAACGCAGCGGCCCCATCTACACCGTCCGTCACACCAGTCACTTAAGAAAATAGAATGGATGGGAAGAAAGTTACGGCCGTTCCACCATATCCATGTACAAATCACCGATGTGCAAATGCAAATCATCCGGCCCCACCCCGTCATACGGATTCTCCAACTGGTCCTGTATGTTGTCCAGACTAACCAAAACAAAACTATACAGGAAAGCCACCACATATCCGGCCACCGGGTAATCGGGGTAACCAATACTGGCAAAGAAAGGCGCAAAAAAGATGGGGAACAAATTGATAAACAGACGGCTATACGCTCGCAGGGCCACCGGCGTGCGGTAACGACCCACATTGTGCATCATCTCAAACTGAATCATCATGGCCCGCAAAGACTGATTGGCCCGCGAAATTTCACCGGTCGTTACGCCGCTCTGGCGCAGCAGCTCATGTGATTGGGAAAACTCGTCAAAAACAGCGTATACCTGGGGCAAGGAGTCAATGTCGGTTAAAACAGAACGGCCGTCTGAAAAATAAGCAGCAATAGCGGCAAACAAGCGCCGCACCAGCCTCGCTCCCCGCCGGGCATGAACCTCATTATCCTGCGGCGGCCAATCCCGGTGCGCGTAATAGAGAGCAATGGCGTGGCCCTTAATACTGGCAAAATTTTTCAGAGCATCCTCCCGCTGCCGGTAAGCCCCGGCAATAGAAAACACCAGGGGGAAAATGATGGCAATGCCAATCAGATTGGTGGGTAAATCAAAAGTGATGTTAAACTGGCGGGAAAGCCAAACCCCGGCCAAAGCCAGCACGGTGACAATGACTGTCTGGTAATCAACAACTTTGCGAAAATGAATAAGAGTGGTCATACGAGGCAATTCTCCCGGAAAATATCGCTCTACCGGCCAAAGTGCATCGGCATAATAATGTGTACAAAATCGTTGTCGCCCACCGGCTTAATGACGCCCGGTTCCATCGGGCTGATGGTTTCCAGAGCCACCTGCGGCGTATCAATCACACTCAACACGTCCGTCATATATTTAACGTTGAAGGCAATCTCAATCGGTTCGCCCTCCACACTGGCGTCAATCTGCCCCACGTTATCGCCGGTCTCCGAACTGGTGGCGGTGATAGTGGCGCGAGCCGGGGTGATCTCATCGCCGGGGTCAATGTTGACCCGCGCCGTGTGGCTGGATTCGCGGGCAAAAATCTCAGCCCGTTTACACGCCTGATAAAATTCGGCCGTACTCATAATGGTGCGGGTTGTGCGGCTCTTGGGAATAATGGGTGTGTAGTCCGGGAAGTTTTCGTTGATCAACTGAGAGACCAACACCACGTTATCCATATCAATAATGATCTGGTTGCGTTTTTCCGGCAAAGAAATATAAACCGCTTCGGCGTCATCCGGCATGATGCGGGCCAGTTCAGACAGCGATTTGGCCGGTACGATGATACTGACCGGCGGCTCAACCCGCCCCGGAATCTGCGCCGAGCGCATGGAGAGACGAAAGCCGTCTGTAGCCACCATCAACACTTGATTGCCTTCAAACTGCATGGAAACACCGGTTAACGTAGGCCGGGTGTCATCCGTCGCGGCAGCAAAAACCACCTGGTTGATGACCTGCTTAAACACATCCGTTTCCAGACGGATGCGGTTGTCCCCGTCCGGCTGGGGAATGACGGGAAACTCCTGAGCGTCAATACCTTTGATGTTGGCCTCGCTGCGGGAACAAGAGATGTGCAGGGTTTGCGTCTCTTCATTGAGCAGCAGTTCCACCGGCCCCTGGGGCAGCATTCCCACAAAATCTACAATAGTGCGGGCGGGAATGGTGATGGCCCCTTCTTCTTCGACTTTGGCCCCCACCCAGGCGGTAACGATGATTTCCAGATTGGTGGCGGAGAGCTTGAGACGGCCGTTGTCCGTTTCCAGCAGCACATTAGCCAACACTGGCAGCGTAGACCGTGTACTGACCGCCCGGCTGACAATACTGAGACCTTTTACCAGATTTTCCTGCAAACAAGAGACTTTCATACCCACCTTCCAGAAGTTTTGTTGTATTATCCCGCATGTGCTCTTTAGTATACAGGATGAGGGCAGGGTTGGCAAGGTTGCGATTACGAGGTTTTAGAAACCTCGCAGGCTTACTGTCCATCAATCAGCGGGGACAGCTGCTGGTTCGGCCACGGCCGTTTTCAAGCCGCAAGCCGTGCAATCTGTGGTGTGTTCATTGACCTGCACCATAATCCCGTCGCAACTGCGATCCGGATCGGGAACCGGTTTTTTCCAACTGCGCCATTCACACTCCGGGTAACGGGAACAGGCATAGAAGATTTTGCCCCGGCGCGTTTTACGCTGGATAATCTCGCCCCCATTGACGCAAGTGATGCCCACCTTGTTCAGGATTTGCTCCGTGTAGCGGCATTTGGGGAAGTTGCTGCAACCGATAAAACGGCCGTAGCGCCCTTCCCGGTAAACCAGCGGCGAACTGCATTCCGGGCAATCCCGCCCCACCAGTTCCGGCTCCCGCTTCAAATCAACCTTGGGAATAGCCTCATCCGCTCGCTGCAAATCTGCCTCAAATTTTTGGTAGAACTCGGCAATAACGGGAACCCAGGGCGCACCCTCGGCAATTTTGTCCAGTTGATCTTCCATTCTGGCCGTGAAATCCACAGAAAGGATGTCCGGGAAATACTGCACGAGCAAGTCGTTGACTACCTCACCTCTCTCCGTAGGGTAAAGGCGGCGGTTTTCCCGTTCCACGTAGCCACGATTCTGGATGGTGGTGACAATGCTGGCGTAGGTACTGGGGCGGCCAATACCGTACTCCTCCATCGCCTTGACCAGCGTTGCCTCGCTGAAACGGGGGGGCGGCTGGGTAAAATGCTGTTCCGGCAAGAGACGCAGCAAATCCAGCAGATTGCCTTCCTGCAAATCGGAAGGTACTTTATTTTCGTCGTCTTCCGGCTTATCTTCCGGCCGGGTTTCCTCGTAGAGGGCCAAAAAGCCGGGGAATTCCAGGGTAGAACCGGTAGCGCGGAAGAGATACGGCCGTTTCTCCATGGCCACCTCCGCCTTCCCCGCCCAAATATCGGCCGAAACAGTGCTGTACTGCGCCGGGGCCATCTGGCTGGCGACGAACCGATCCCAGATAAGTTGGTACAGACGATATTGATCCCGCTTGAGGTGCGCTTTGATTGCCTTCGGCACACGGTTGACAGAAGTGGGGCGGACGGCCTCATGCGCTTCCTGGGCCGATTTGGATTTGGTCTTGTACTTGGGCGGCTTAACGGGCACGTAGCGCGGCCCAAACCGGTTATTGATGTAAGATTTAGCTTCACGCTGGGCATCCTGGGCCACGTTTACGCTGTCCGTCCGCATATAGGTAATGAGGCCAACGCGCCCTTCCCCGTCCAGGTCTATGCCTTCGTACAATTGTTGGGCAACGCGCATCGTCTTGCCGGTATTGAATCCCAGGCGGCGGGAGGCTTCTTGCTGCAAGGTGCTGGTGGTAAAGGGAGCGGCGGGACGCCGGTTTCGTTTGCCCAGGCGCACTTTGCCCAGTTTGTATTCCGCTTTTTCCAGGGCGTCTACGTGCGGGGTTACGTCGGCCTGGGAATGGAGTTCCGGGTCTTCGCCGTTGATTTTGTGCAGCTTGGCCAGGAAGTACGGCCGTTCCCCCTCTTCCCGGTACTTGATCTGGCTCAACTCAGCAGCAATCGTCCAGTATTCTTCGGGTACAAACTTGGTGATTTCCCGTTCCCGGTCTACCACCAGGCGCACAGCTACCGACTGCACCCGCCCGGCAGAGAGACGGCCGTGAATCTTGCGCCACAACAGAGGGCTGAGCTTGTACCCCACCAATCTGTCCAGAATGCGGCGGGCTTGTTGAGCGTCCACCCGGTTCATGTCAATTTCACGGGGATGCTCAAACGCTTCCTGCACGGCCGTTTTCGTAATCTCGTTGAAAACCACTCGTTTCGTCCGCTCCGGTTCCATTTCGGCCGCTTCCTGCACGTGCCAGGCAATCGCCTCCCCTTCCCGATCCGGGTCGGTGGCCAGGTAGATTTCTTTGGCTTTGGCAGCGGCGGCTTTGAGTTCTTTGACTAACGGCCGTTTATCATTGGGCACGCGGTATTCCGGCTGAAAATCATGCTCCACGTCCACACTCAGCCGCGATTTGAGTAAATCCCGCACGTGCCCCACGCTGGACTTCACCGTGTAACCCCGCCCCAGATACTTGCCAATCGTCCGGGCCTTTGCCGGAGATTCCACAATGACCAGCTTACCGCTGCGGCGCGTCTTTTTCGGCGCTTTTTTCTTCTTTTTTGTCGTTTTTCGCTTACGCGGCTGAATTTCCGGCTTGGGCAAGGTGTCATGCGCCGGCAGCCGGCCTACCTTATAAATCGTTCCGCCACAGTTAGCGCACGTGCCGCGAATACCGGGCGACCCATTCGCTGCCCATTCCGCCTGATAGTTCAATATCTCATGTTTTTCCCGACAAGAAAAACAGTAGCCAATTATCTTTTCGTTTGTCATAAATGTTTTTGGAGATTAGAGATCGGAGATTGGAGATTTGCCGCAAGCGGTTTTCAATCTCCAATCTCCAATCTCCAATCTCAACTATATTTCTCCAACTCCGTCCCTTCCAGGCCGTTTACCATCTTCTTAACCAGGGGGATTTGGTCTTTATGCACAACCAGAAGGGCGTCTTCCGTGTTAATGACAATCATGCCCTCCAGACCAGCCACAGCTACCAGTTTATCTGCTTCGTAATTGTAAACCAGGCAATCTTGCGCCGCTTCTATGATGGTACGGCCTTTGGTTACGTTGGCTTGCGGGTCCGGGTTGATGGCTTCTTTAAGCGCGTAGAGGGAACCGGGGTCACTCCAACCCATCTCGCTGTGCAAAACCAGCGCCTGTTCCGGCGGCACGTAATGTAAAATAGCGTCGTCAAAACTAATCTCATCCAACTGCGGATAGGTCTGGCGCAGAACATTCTGGTAAGACGGCCGTCCAATAGCCGCCTGTATTCGCAACAGATGTTCCCACATGCGCGGCTGCCGCTGCTGGTACAATTTTTGCACAAAACCAATTGTGGTTACGAAGTACCCAGTATTCCACACATGCGTCTGATCGGCAAACATTCGCTTACATTCCTCTAAGGGAGGCCGGTAAGTGAGCGATTCGTAACCATAATAAGGCTGCCCGTTCAGACGGCCCAATTCCGGCCCCAGCCCAATCCAGCCCAGGTTATCATTGGCAAAGCGGGGCGTCTCGCCGATGAAGAGGATTTTGGCCTCATCCTCCCGCAGCAGAGCTTCGGCCGTGCCCATTACTGTCAGGAAATTATCCACCTGATCCATGTAGTTGTCGCCCCACAAAATAGCGATGGGTTCATTTTCCCGCTGCGCCTCATCCGTAGCCGCCGCCAGATGCACCAACGCCAACCCTACCGCCGCCGCCAAATCCCGCCGCGCCGGTTCGCCAATAATGTTTTCCGGGGGGATGTCAATCTGATCCCGCACGATGTCCATGTATTTGTCGTTGGTGGAAATAAAGATATTTTCCGGGCCGTATGTACCAATTACCCGGTCTACAGCCAACTGCAAGGTGGATTTTTCGCCAATAATGGGTTCAAACTGCTTGGGCGATTTCTGGCGGCTGATAGGCCACAATCGCCGGCCGGACCCGCCGGCAAAGATAATAATTTTCATGATTATTCCTCGTGTGTGATTAGTCTTGTAGTCGGGTAGTCAGGTAGTCTTGTAGCCGGTAGTCAGGCAGTTTCCTGCCTCGCCCTTTCACCTTGTCACCCTGTCACCTTGTCATGCCTCATTCTCATCCTGCGAAATGTTATAAACTGGCTCCGGTTCACGGCTCAATACGTACTTCATGCCGCCGACTTGCTGCACCATACCCTTGAGTTCCATCATGGTCAGAGTACTGCTGACGGTCTGGCTGGACAAACCGGTCGCCCGGCTCAGATCGTCAATATGGGTAGGCTGGTGGGAAAGACGGCCGTAAAGTTCCGCTTCTTCGGTTGTTTCCGGCAAGGCCATCTGCACGGCCGTATGTTCCGCTACCATCGTTAAATTCAACTCCTCCAGCACATCGTCTACCGACATGACCAGTTTGGCCCCGTCCTGGATTAAGCGATTCGGCCCTTTGCTCACCGGACTGTTAATGTGCCCCGGCACAGCAAACACTTCCCGATCCTGCTCCAGAGCAAATTTAGAGGTGATCAACGCGCCGCTGCGTTCCCCCGCTTCCACCACAATCACCCCCAGGGACAAGCCGCTGATGATGCGGTTGCGCGGCGGGAAGTTTTTGGCTTCCGGCTGCACGCCCAACCCGTAATCGGACACCACCGCGCCATGTTCCTCTATGATATGTTGGGCTAACTGGCGATGCTCGGCAGGATAAATACAATCCAATCCCGACCCCAATACGGCAATAGTACGGCCGTTCATCTCTACGGCCGTTTTATGGGCCACCGCGTCAATCCCCCGCGCCAGACCGCTAACCACGGTAATATTACTGCGTACCAGTCCGGCTACCAGATCACGGGTAACTTGACGGCCGTAACTCGTCAGGCGGCGCGTCCCTACCACCGCTATAGCCCACTGATCACTCTCCCGCAGCTCACCCTGTACATACAACAGTGGCGGCGGGTTGGGAATCTCCCGCAAATAGGCCGGATAATCAGGCGAATCCCAGGTCAGCAGAATAATGTGGGCCGCTTCCAACCGCGCCAATTCTGCATCCAGGTCCAGCGTCTGCCGCGTCTCCATAAAGGTGCGGATAGCCCGGCTGTCCAGCCCGATTTTGCGTAACTGCTTCGGCGCCGCCTGCCAGGCGGCCGTTGCCGACCCGAAATAATCAAGCATGGCTTGCAGCTTGGCCGGGCCAATACCTTTGACCAGATTAAACCCTAACCAGAATTTCAAATCAGACATGGAATGATACGTGATGCGTGATGCGTGAATACAGGTCACGCATCACGCATCACGCCCTCACGTATCAGGCAGCAAACCGGGAATCAGATGGACGGTGATACGGCCGTTTTCAAAATCGATCTCTTGAATCACCTCCGCCGTATCCGGCAACAGTACGTCGCCGCGTGGGCCGCGCACCAAAAACACGTTATTGGCCTGCGTCTCGATAATTTCCACCAGCGTCCCCAAAGCCTCGCCCGTATCGGTAAACACCAGCAGCCCTTCTAACTGGTACAGATAATACTCCCCCTCTTCCAGGGGGATGGCGTCCTCTTCCAATACTTGCAGCCACTCACCGCGCAGTGATTCCGCGCCAGTCCGGTCATCAAATCCGGCCAGCTTAAGCAAAACCATATTTTTGTGTACACGCGCCGCCTCCACGGCCACCGGACGCGGATTCAGTTCTCCCACGTACACCACTTCCAGCCAGGTAAACCGCTCTGGCAAATCGGTGTGCGGCATGACCCGCACTTCGCCCCGCACGCCATGCGGTTTGGTAATTTGACCAATCACTAAAAAAGAGTCCATAGTTCGAGTGGCAGGTTGCAAGTGGCAGGTTGCAGGTAACTTGCCGCCGCAACTTGCAACCTTTAGACAGAAAAGCCCTACCGAAGTAGGGCAATACAATATGCCAGAGGTGACAGTCACTTATAAACCATCATTGTTTTGCCTGACGCCTCTGGCGAAAGTGACTGTCACCTGCTAGTTTCAATCCGGTTTAGCGGTCGCCGGTTTCGATGAGTTCTACAGAAACCCGCTTGCCCTGCTTGGCTGCCGGAACCTGCACCAGGGTACGAATGGAGTTGATGACCCGGCCTCTCTTGCCAATCACCCGCCCCATATCCGACCCGGCCACAGTCAATTCCAACACCGTCTCTTGTGATGTTTCGATTTCTTCTACCACCACCTGATCCGGATAATCCACCAGGTTTTTGAGGATGTACTCAACCAATTCTTTCATCAGATAGGCCGCACTTAAGAGTCTGTTTCTTCGGCTTCAGATTCTTCTTCCACCTCAGTAACAACATCTTCTTTGTCTGCAACAACTTCCTCGACGTCAGCTTCGTCCACGACTGGTGCGGCGTCTTCAGCTTCTTCGGCTGCTGTTTCTTCTGCAACGGCCGTATCAACTTCATCAGTGGTTATTTCTTCTACAACAGCTTCGGTTACGGCCGTTTCTTCCCCAACCGCCTCACCGCTAAATTCCGCCACCAACACGTCCAAAGACTCACCAGCCCGTAAACGGTTCAGCCGTTCAATAGTACCTTGCTTCACCAGGAGGCGTTCCACCGCGTCCGTCGGTTGGGCGCCTACGCTCAACCAATACAATGCCCGGTCTTCTTTAATACGATATTCAATCGGGTCAACCAGCGGATTATAATAACCGATTCGTTCCACAACACGGCCGTCCCGTTTAGCGTTAATATCTGCTACCACCACCCGGTAGCTGGGTTGTTTCTTCTTGCCTGTACGGCTCAAACGAATTCTTAGCATTCTAATCAATCTCCATCAAAAATCAGGTAATTAAGTAATTAAGTAATTGGGTAATTGGGTAATTTACTCACTTACTCAATTACCCAATTACTCACTTACTAAAAGGGCAATCGGCCGCCGAGCAAATTAGCCAAACCCCGTCCGCGACCACTGCGTAACTGTTTCATCATCCGCTGCATTTCCTTGAACTGTTTTAGGAGCGCATTGACATCCTGAACCGTCGTACCCGAACCGGCAGCAATACGGCGTTTACGACTGGCTTTCAGGATTTTGGGTTTACGGCGTTCCTGCGGCGTCATAGACTGGATGATAGCCTCAATGCGCTTCAATTCGCCTTCAGCCTGGGTCATGTCCAAATCTTTAGTCATCTTGCCCATGCCCGGCATCATCTCCATCAGAGAACCCAAAGGCCCCATCTTTTTAATCATCTGCATCTGGTTCAGAAAATCTTCCAGATTGAAGTCCCCGGCCATCAGGCGTTCACCTGCTTTAGCCGTTTCCTCCTGATCCATCTCTTCCTGCGCCCGCTCAATCAGGGTCATCATGTCGCCCATGCCCAAAATACGGCTGGCCAGACGATCCGGATGGAAGACCTCGATGGCGTTCATTTTTTCGCCGGTACCCAGGAATTTAATGGGCACGCCAGTCACTTCCCGCATGGAAATAGCCGCGCCACCGCGGGCGTCACCATCCACTTTGGTCATAATGAGGCCGGTAATATCTACCGCTTCATTAAAGTCCTGAGCCACGCGCACCGCTTCCTGCCCGGTCATGGCGTCCACCACCAGCAGGGTTTCGATGGGATTCACCTTGGCCTTGATGGCTTTCAGTTCATCCATCATGGACTCGTCAATGTTCAGACGGCCGGCCGTATCCAGAATAACGACTGTAGCTCCGGAAGAAACCGCTTCCTTCACGCCGTTAGCGCAAATATCTGCCGGATTGACTTCCGTGCCTTCGGCATAAACGGGAATGTCCAGTTGTTTGCCAATGGTTTGCAACTGGTCAATAGCAGCCGGACGGTAAATATCTGCCGCTACCAGCAACGGCCGTCTGCCCTGCTTACGCAGGTAGAGCGCCAGTTTCCCGGCCATTGTGGTCTTACCAGCCCCTTGCAAACCCACCAACATAATCACAGCCGGAGATTGCAAACCGAGTTGCAGCCGCCCCGGTTC
>JALUPA010000463.1 GCA_027054335.1 Ardenticatenaceae bacterium | reverse complement strand
CATACAACGTATCTGCCCGGTCTAACAATTCATCAATGGTGATACCGCCGGCTAAATGCACATCTCCCGTTTGCGCATTAACGAGCAAATGCCCCACAACGCCCAATGCCCCCTACTGCGAGGGGGCAAACTGGATGGGAACACGCCAGTAAAGCGTATCGGCAATGTACAAATCAGGTTGATCCGCCGCTAACTGGTCGCCTGCCTGCATAATCAAAAAGCGGTTTGCCTTTTGCCGGGCCACAAATGCTGTGATATTTACATCAGAATCAATTTCGATTTTCAACGAAACGCGACTCTTGGGGGGTAGCTGTAAGCCGGAAATGGACGCTTGTTGGGTCATAGTATCACCTCAAACAGATTGTAGACAATGTGAAGGCTAACCGCAACCTCCGGGCAGTCGCTTCTTTCAGATTGGTTCGATCTTGCAACTGCACTCAGGACAAGTTTGGCAGATTGAACCAATCTGGAAGGGGGCGGTTTGTTCAGGTGGGGTTGTGGGGTGGGGAGTAGGCAGGTGGGGAAACGGCCGCTTCCTCACCGGGCAGTCAGCAAAACAAAAGTGATCAAGTTACCCCTCATGTGCTATACTGAATATGCTAACGCAACTTAACGAGGCGCAATTATGGAAAAAATAGCTAATTTGCATATAGAAAAACTTCCCGAAGGCGTTTATTTGGCCACGTCTGAAGATATTCCCGGCCTGGTGGCCCAAGGACGCACCATCACAGAAACGCTGGAAATTGCCCGTGACGCAGCTAAAAAATTGTTGAAGCCCAAAGAGGAGGACATTCTTATGACTGCAATTGTATTGACGCCTGAATTGGTCGAAGAAATTGAGCAACTGACAGGAAAAGAAGAAACTGATGCGGTTGCATTTGTTGAAGAAGCGGTACGCTCTTATCTTTCCCAATTTCGCCGCGTAAAGATACGCGCCGAGACAGAAGCGTTTAACCGCCAGTACGACAACTTGCTCAAAATGTATCCCGGACAATATGTGGCCGTCCATAACGGCCAGGTAATTGATCACGACCCGGATTTGCGGACGCTCCATTTGCGCGTACACCAAAAATTGGGGCAAGTGCCGGTTTTGTTAAAACAGGTGACAGACCAACCTGAAAGAGTCTTGCAATTTCGCAGCCCCCGCCTGGAAAGAATGGGAACATGAATTTCCATTACAGCCGCAATTATTTTCCTCCTGCTCCCACAATTGACGTCATCTTCATTACGGCCGCAGACTTTCTGCAAACCAGGCCGCTTACCGCTTTGGTAGACAGCGGTGCAGACGCCACCCTTGTTCCCATTGGATATTTGGAAGAAATTCATGCGCCGCCAACGGTGGAAATGATTGCCCGCAGCCAGTGGGGAGAACAACGTCGTGTTATGTTGTACCTGGCGGATGTCCGTATCGGTAATTTGACTCTGCCCGGTATTGAAGTGATTGGAGATGAATCGGCGGATGAAGTTGTGTTGGGACGCGATGTTCTCAACCGTTTGCATGTGGCGTTAAATGGGCCAGAAGAGCGGGTTGAAGTCACTGAATAACCCTGAACCAATCTTTGTCCGTTCACCCCAACTCTTTGTGGAAGGCAATGCTGCGCCGCACGGAGTAAAAGCCTAAATCTTCGTACAAGCGCAGCGCGCCCGTCGGGTTTTTCGTGTCCACACCCAGTTTGGCGTAAGCCAGCCCATCCTCGCGGAAGGTGCGCATGGCAGCCGCAATCAGCGCGGAGGCAATGCCCCGCTGGCGCCAGCCGCGAATGACGCCAATCTCGTCCATGACGCCTTCCCGTTGCCCTTTTTGCGCATTCCGCTCCTCGCTCACAGAGCAGAGACAGAAGCCAATGACACGGCCGTTCCCCTCCAGCGCCAACGGCGACAAATCCCCCCGAAAATCCGGCTTCCCCGTAAACGCCGGCCACAACGCCGCAGACATCGGGAAAAAGCCCCAATGATCCCGGAACGAATCATTAAACGCCGCCCGCACCGCCTCATCCAGTTCCGGCGTCCAGTTCGCCAGCGCCAAGCCCAAATCCAGCGGCTTCTCCGGGATCGGTTGGGTCAAGTCCCGCTCCATCTGGAAAAAGTAACGAGTCGGCCGGAACCCCATTTCCTCAAACAGCTTGATGCGGTCTGCCTGATGGTCACGGCAGCCCATTTCCAGCAGGCAGGGCCAGTCGTCGGTAAAATCGGCCATTTGCCGCTGCGCCCACGCTTCCGCCCAGGCCAGCAAAAAATGGCCCAACCCCTGTCGCCGGTGCGCCACGTGGACGCCTCCGCCCACATTGACACGATGTTCCGTCTGGCTGGGCAGCAACAAAGCGAAAACGCTGGCGGCAATCTCCCCTGCCTCCGTCAGCGCCAGCAGCGTGCCCGCCGGGACGTCACCGCTCAGAATCAGGCCCAGCGTATGCTCAATTTCCGCCACGGGCTGGGCCGATTCCAGGCCGTCTGCCTGCCAGCTGGCCTGTGCCAGCCGGTGCAGCGCGGCCGCATCCCCTTCTGCCAACGGCCGCCAGGTGTATTGGGGGAAATCTACAGGTTCGGGAAGGGTTATTGTTTCCATTAGCGCACTTTTCCTTAACAAAATAACATTATGTAAATTTGGGGACGGTTCAAATTGCCCTTAACACTTTGTAGGACGATTTTGTAAATCGTCCAGAGAGCGATTTCGCAAAATCACTCTACAAAGTGTCAAGCTGATTTTCCAGGTTACTGAACCATCCCCAATTTCTGCTCGCCTGCTTCTGCTGTCTCCTCTACTGTACCCTGATCAGCCACACCTACTCCTGCAAAGAATCTTTGCGCAATTTTCAAGTTTTTCAATATAGGTATAAATTTTATTGCTAATAATTACAAAAATAATAAATTATTACACCAATTTTGTCAAGTTTCACAATCTCTAATCTCCAATCTCCGTCTCACCACACACCGGATACATCCCGCGCTCCAAAGGCCACGGCTCACCATACCACAATAAATATTCAGTCAAATGCTGCGGCCAATAACTGTCCTCGTGCGCCCCCTCATTCAAGACCCAGGTGTGCGGCACGCCCTGCGCTGCCATATCCTCATGCAGTTGCAGCGCATTGGGCAGCAAATAATCATCCGCACCCATATCCATATAAATTCGCAAATCGCCCAAATCATTACTCAGGCCGGTATAACGTGGGCTGCGCTCCGGCCCGGCGTGGGAATCAATCAGCGCCGGGCTGTGCCCTCCCACGCTGACAAACATCTCCGGCTGGCGGAAGGCTATCTCCAGCGACCAGTAACCGCCGCGCGACAAGCCGCCAATCGCCCGCCCCGCCGGTTCCGCCCACACACAATAATTGGCTTCGATGTAGGGAATCAAGTAGTCCAGAATATGCGCCTCATACGAACCGGGGCCACCGGACGTCGTATTGGCAATCCAGCCGCCGTCCACCATCACCAGCAGCAGGGGAGGGATGTCGCCGCTGGCAATGAGCGTTTCCGCCGCCTCATCCAGGCCATAATTATCCCAGGCGCTGTCGTCGTGCGTGTTGCCGCCAAAGAGATAAAGGGTAGGGTATTGACGGCCGTCCGGGTAGCAAGGCGGCAGGTAAATTCGGTACTTGTTCTCTTCTCCCGTCACCGCACTGTAAAAGGCGCCGGTACGGATTTCTCCAGGCTGGCAGGGTGTCGGTGGTATCAGCGTCGGTGTGGGGCGCGGGGTGACGGAGGGGACGGGTGTAATAG
>JALUPA010000462.1 GCA_027054335.1 Ardenticatenaceae bacterium | reverse complement strand
GCACCGTCGGGGCAATACCAAGCTATCGGCGACCCTACCGAAGGGGCGTTAGTCGTAGCCGCCGCCCGGCTGGGGCTGAACAAGGCGGAACTGGAAGCCAGCTGGCCCCGCCTGGAAGAAATCCCCTTTACTTCGGAACGCAAACGGATGAGTACTGTTCACACCGTGGACGCTGCTTCCGATCTGGCCGGGGCGGTTTTTCCCGGCTGTCCTTACGTTCTCTTTTGCAAGGGAGCCGCCGACAATTTGCTGGCCATTACCCGGCAGGTGTGGCTGAATGGCCGGGCTGTTCCGTTGACGGCCGAACTGCATGAGCAGATTATGGCGGCCAATGACCGGCTGGCCCAAAGCGGGCAGCGGGTGCTGGGCGCGGCGTTTCGTCCCTTGGCCGATCAACCTGCGACTGCTGACGAAGCCGAACTGGAGCAGGAAATGATCTTTCTCGGCCTCATCGGCCTGATCGATCCCCCCCGCCCCGAAGCCCAAGAGGCGGTGCAAATCTGCCGCACGGCCGGTATCCGCCCCGTGATGATTACCGGCGATCACCCGCTGACCGCCCAGGCTATTGCCCAGGAATTGCAAATCAGCCGTAACGGGGCCAAAGCGTTGACCGGCCAACAGTTAACCCAAATGTCGCGGGAAACGTTGGAAGCATCGGTGGAAGAAGTGTCCGTTTACGCCCGCGTTTCTCCGGAACATAAACTGAAAATTGTGCAGGCGCTTCAGGATAAGGGGCATATTGTGGCCATGACCGGCGACGGGGTGAATGACGCACCCGCCCTGAAAACGGCCGATATTGGCATTGCCATGGGCATTACCGGCACGGACGTGGCTAAGGAAGCGGCGGATATGGTTTTGCTGGACGATAATTTTGCCACGATTGTGACGGCCGTAAAAGAAGGCCGGGTCATTTACGACAATATCCGCAAATTTATCAAATACACCCTCACGTCCAACTCCGGCGAGATTTACGTCATGCTGCTGGCCCCCTTCCTGGGGATGCCCCTGCCCTTGCTGCCGTTACAGATTTTGTGGATCAATCTGGTGACAGACGGTTTGCCCGGCCTGGCGCTGACGCTGGAACCGGCAGAGAAAGGCGCTATGCGCCGCTCCCCGTTCCATCCCCAGGAAAATATCTTTGGCCGGGGGATGTGGCAGCATATTTTATGGGTGGGGCTGCTCATGGGATTGGTAACGCTGGCGGTGGGGTATTGGGCGTGGCGTACCGGTTTGGCAGAGTGGCAGACGATGCTTTTTACCACGCTTACCCTGTCGCAGATGGGGCACGCGCTGGCGGTACGCTCGGAAAAGGATTCCTTTTTCAGCCGCGGGCTGTTGGTGAACAAGTCGCTGTTGTGGGCGGTGCTGCTGACGTTTGTCTTGCAATTGGCGGTGGTTTACGTGCCTTTCCTGCAAACGTTGTTCAAGACTGTGGGGCTGACGCCGGCCAACCTGACGCTGAGTTTGCTGCTGAGTACAGTTGTTTTCTGGGGGGTGGAAGCAGAGAAGTGGTTTAAGCGACGGCATTAGCGGAGAAATTGTAGAATAAGCACCATTGACATGGGTGGTTACTTTTTGCTATAATGTTACGCAATCGTTTGCATACTTTTTGCAAAAGTGTTGCTATGACTAAACCACCTACCCTACGCGACGTGGCAGAACGCGCCGGCGTTTCTGTTTCCACAGTTTCCCGTGTGTTGAATGATCAGCCGGGGATTGGCGCGGAAACACGCGCCCGCGTCTTGGCCATCGCTCAGGAATTACAGTTTACCCCCAATGTGGCCGCCCAAAATCTGGTCACAAAACGCACCCGTAATATCGGTCTGATTACCTATAAATGGCCTGTTTCCCCTCGTTTTATCGCCTCCTCGCTGGACTCTGTAGGTATTAACGAGGCGTGCCAAAAAGCCGGCTATCATCTGCTGACCACTCTGGTGGATGAACAGGCCATGAAAAACGCGCTGCAACTGCCTATGGTACGCGAAAAGCGTGTTGACGGCTTGATTCTGGCCGGGCCGGCCATTAAATCCTCTTTTATTTT
Source organism: Ardenticatenaceae bacterium (assembly GCA_027054335.1). Taxonomy (GTDB): domain Bacteria; phylum Chloroflexota; class Anaerolineae; order Promineifilales; family Promineifilaceae; genus JAJRTP01. Next base: position 1,682 of record JALUPA010000462.1, on the reverse strand, counting down.
GGAATTATACAATAGTGACCTGCCCATTGTTCTGTTGGATAACCGGCTGCGGGGCACGGATATTGATTGTGTTTTGCATGAAAATGAAGCCAGCGTCTACCAGCTCACGCAGCATTTGATTCAGGTACATCAGCATGAAACGATTGTGTTTCTTTCGGGGCCGGACACGTGGTTGAGCAGTCAGGAGCGGGCCGCCGGCTACGGCCGTGCCCTGACCGAGGCGTCGCTGGAATCCCACATTCTCTACATGCCCAATACGACAGTGGAAACGGGGATGGCGGCGATGGAAACAGCGTTGGCCGAGGTTCCCCATCTTACGGCCGTCGTCGCTGTCAACGATGCAGTGGCGATTGGGGCAGTACGGACTTGTCAGGCAAACGGCCGTCGCGTCCCCGAAGACGTAGCTGTCGTGGGCTTTGACAATATCGGCTGGGCTGAACTGCACGATCCCCCTCTGACGACAGCCCACGCCTTCGGCGAAGAAATGGGCTGTCAGGCCGCCCAACGCCTTTTTACCCTCATTGAAGCCGGCCCGGACCAGGAACACGTCAGACTTAGATTGCGGGTAAGCACCAAACTGATTATCCGCCGTTCCTGTGGCTGTCAGACATCATAAAGATTATCCTGGTTCGCAGCGGACGGTTAGCTTACAGGCTTTTAGCCGTCAACTGCCAGCCATAAGCAACAAACAAAAAAGAGCCGTTTGCCTGATCTGGACGGATCGCAAACGGCTCCTCGATAGCTCTCCATCCAAACCGGATGGAAACCGAGAAATTATAGCACATCCCACCTGGATGCGAACGCCTCACCTCACTTTCTTGGATTTTGCCCGGTACGGTTGGTAGAAAAGGAGACAGCGATTGGTAAAACCCCATTTGATTTCAGTTCGTTGGCTTAATACCAGATTTTGAAGTGAGGAGAAACCCCATGTTTAAAAAATATGTTGTTATTTTGAGTTTATTGCTGATGTTGGGTCTGGCGCTTGCAGCTTGTGGCGGCGGGGCCACAGAAGAAGCTACCCCGGAACCTGAACAAGCCGGGGGGACGGCAACGGAAACGGCCGTAGAGGAGCCGGCAACCGCACCTGAGCCGGAAACCGGGGCAGAACCGGCCGCCACCTGCTTTATGGACGTGGAAGACGGTGCAACTATCGTTTTCTCCGGCTGGGGCGACGAGACGGAGCAGCAGATTTACCGCGATTCCATTGACCGCTTTGCTGAAGTTTGCCCCGGCGTCACTGTAGATTACCAGCCTATTCCCGCCGACTTCCAGACGAAACTAAAGGCGTCCATGGCCGGCGGCACGGCTCCCGACGTCTTTTACGTAGATGACCAGTTGATGACAGCCTTCGCTCCCACCGGCCAGCTGCTGCCCCTGGATGATTACATGGCCACAGCCGGCGCCAGTCGGGACGATTTCATTCCCGCCCTGCTGTCCATCTTCACCCAGGAGGGCGTCACCTACGCCCTGCCCAAAGACTGGGGCACGCTGGGTCTGGTTTACTTGCCGGAGGCCTTCACCGCTGCCGGGATTGATGAGCCGACGGCCGATTGGACCTGGGACGATCTGAAAACGGCCGCCGAAGCCATTGCCGCCACCGGCGAATATGCCGGGTTCTGCCAGAATGCGGATTGGGCGCGGTTTGCTCCCTGGGTCTTTGGTAACGGCGGCCGTTTTCAGAT
>JALUPA010000461.1 GCA_027054335.1 Ardenticatenaceae bacterium | reverse complement strand
GCGTTTTTGGCGGCGGCTGACAGCGTGTTGAATTGGGCGGTCGTGATCTTGTGTGTGGTTACGGCCGTATTCCTGCAAATCCTCTCTAATCTAGCCAACGATTACGGGGATTTTGTGCATGGCGCAGATCACGGCGAGCGGGAAGGCCCGCAGCGGGCGGTACAGTCCGGCGTCATCACGGCGCAGGAGATGAAGGGGGCGATGGGGCTATTTGCCGCGCTGTCGGCCGTTTCCGGGTTGGCGTTGGTGATTGTGGCCTTCGGCTTGGCGGCGCTGCCGTTACTCTTGCTATTCTTGCTACTGGGGGCCGCTTCCATTTGGGCAGCCGTCAATTATACGGCAGGGAAAAACCCTTACGGGTACGCTGGATTGGGCGATCTGTTTGTTCTGGTTTTTTTTGGCTGGGTGGGCGTGCTGGGTACGTATTTTTTGCAGGCGCATTCGCTCCAATGGGCATTATTGCTGCCGGCGACCAGCGCGGGATTGATGGCGGTGGCGGTGCTGAACGTGAACAATATCCGGGACATTGTATCGGACGCCCAGGCGGGCAAGCGGACGATTCCGGTGCGGCTGGGGCCGGTGAAGGCCCGGGTGTACCATTGGCTGCTGCTCAGTGTGGCCTTTGTCCTGGCGGGATTGTACGGGGTGGTGACTTTCCATTCGGTCTGGCAGTTTTTGTTTGTGTTGGCGCTACCGCTGCTTTTGTGGCAGGGTACGGCCGTCACCCAAACAACCGATCCCCTCAAACTCAACCCTCTCCTCAAGCAAGTGGTGTTTATTGCCCTGATCTTTGACTTTTTGCTGGGGTTGGGGCAGGTTTTGTGACAAGGTGACTTGGTGACAAGGTGAAGAAAAATCATGGTGTTCTTGGCGGTTATTCCCGAATGCGGGCCATGAAGTAGCTGTCTACCATACGGCCGTCGCCATATGCGTGCATTTTTTTCGTGCCTTCGATGACAAAGCCGAATTTTTCGTACAGGTGGACGGCCGTAGGATTGTCCGTATTTACTTCCAGGTCAACCCGGACGAGGTTGAGCCAGTTGTCGGTCAAATCCATAAGGGCTGCCATTAACTGCGTGCCGATGCCCATTCCCCAATAATCGGGATACACCATCATAACGAGGAGGGCGCTGTGGCGGGCACGCGGGTTTTGTGATTGGAGCAGGGCAGCTGATCCAACGACATTGTCATCCGCTACAGCCACAAACCGGTAGATACCAGGGTCGGCTTTTTTGAAGCGGGTATCAACGAAATCAATTTCCTGGCTGGGGAGATGCAAAGTGGTGCGAGCGACTGCCGGATGCCGGAACAGACGATAAAGGTCTTCCCGGTCGTCAGGGTAGCGGGGCGGGCGGATAGTCACTTTGGCTGGTTGGCGGCGCGACGGGCTGGGCGGGGCCGGACTGGACGTGGGGAAGGCGTCCTGGAAGCGCAGCCGGGCCATGTGGAGAGCATCGAAGTAACGGCCGTCACCAAAGACCAGTTTGCGTTGGACGCCTTCACTGGTAAAGCCAAACCTTTCATAGAGGCGGATGGCGGCAGTATTGTGGGTATAGACACTCAGTTGAACCCGGAACAGGTTGAGCCAATTGTCTGCCAGGTCGAGTATGGCCGCCATCAATGCGCTGCCCACTCCCTGCCCCCAGTAATCGGGATTGACCATGATGCCCAGAGATCCGGTGTGACGCATCCGCGGATGTTGGTATTGGCTGATGTTGACAGCGCCGATGTTACGGCCGTTTAATTCCGCCACCAGCTGGTGGTGGCCCGGTTTGGCTTTTTCGATCCATTCCTTCGTTTGAGTGAACTCCATACTGGGCAACTGCATCAGGTTGACAGCTATGCGCGGATCAGTCACCGTCGCATATTGGTCTTCAGCGTCATCTGGTTGGATGGGGCGAATAATAAGTTGCTCGTGAATGGACATAAGAACCCTCCTAAAAGTAATGGATACAGGATAACACAACTTCTTGTTAGAATAAACGACAGATTTTTACAAATTCATGGACTCTATAAGGCAATTTGCCAAATTGCCCACCATTCTGACGGGGCGGGGTTTAGGGGATCAGTTTTTGGCTACGGCCGTAACCTTTGCCCGCCAGACATTCCCTCCCCAAAAGCTGCGCGTGACGATTGCCGCTTTCAACAAACGCGCCCAACGGTTGTGCCAAAAGGCCGGGTTTGCAGAAGTGGACAGGTTTGAATCTGAAAATGGGGGGCGGCCGTTCCTCATTTTTGTGCGGGATGCTTGATATTTTCACAGAATTCTCATTGCTTCAAACGGCCGTTCCCCTTATCATGCCTCTATGAGTTTGCGACAATCAACGAAAACAAGCCGTGTTCTGGGGGGAACGGCCGTCATTTTTACCTTCTCCCTGCTGCTCCTTTTCCTGACCCTGTATCCCATGCGGGCGCAGGCCAATGAAGACGCCCAATTTGGCTACGGGTTTAACGTGGCTGCCTGGGATGTGGTTAAATTGCAGGGGATGGGCTTCAACTGGATCAAGGTGTTTAGCGGGCCGGGCAGCCGTTTGCCGCTGCGGGTTTTGCTGCGGGTAGAGGCTAATGCGACTGATTTTGCCGATCTGGCCGCTTTTGGCAATGAGATGCAGCAGTTGGCCCAACAGCAAAAAGGGTACGTGGATGCTTACGAAATCGGCAATGAACCGAATTTGGACGCCTCTTACGGTTGGACGGCCAGCCCCAATGCGGCGGATTATGCGGCGGTGTTGTGTGAGGCTTACGGCCGTATCAAAAGCGTAGACCCCGCTGCTATTGTCGTTTCTGCCGCGCTGGCTCCTACTGGGCGAGTGCCAGGTAACTGGGAAGGGCATCCGGGACACAACGGTCTGTACCAGGACGAACGGGAATTTTTGCAGGAGTTTCTGGATGCGGGTGGTGGCAACTGTTTTGATGCCTTGGGCTATCATCCCTACGGTTTCAGCGCCGATTTTGACGCTGCGCCCGATATAACTTCGGCCGATCCCACGCAAAATTGTGTCAACGGCTTTTGCTTCCGCGGCGTGGAAAAAATTTACCAGATTTTGCAGGCAAATGGCCTGGCCCACAAGAAAATCTGGGCGACAGAGTTTGGCTGGCTGGTGGCGCCGCCGGCCGAATGTCTGAGCGATCCCGGCTGGCAGGGGCGGCAGTGGCAGATCGTTACGGAGCAAAAGCAGGCGGACAATCTGGTGGGCGCATATGAGTACGCCACGACGAACTGGCCCTGGATGGAGGCGATGTTTGTCTTTAACCTCAATTTCAACACGACGGGCGGCTACCAGCCTTGTGAACAGATGCGTTTTTATAGTGTTGACGGCCGTCCCGCCGAATCAGCCCTGGCCCAAATACCCAAAGTGTCCCCACCCTCGGTAGGGAAATTGGTTGTCAGCCCGGCTGCCACGACCAGCATCATCACGCCCGCCCAGCAGCCATTTTCCCAGACGACAATTCTCAGCCTGTTCAACAACGGTACGCTGCCTCTGGTTTATACGATGACAATACCGGCTGGTTCGCCGCTTACCATCGTGTCCGGTGGCGATTTGACGGGAACCCTGGCTGCATCGGCTCAGGTGGGAAAGCCAATCACCATTACCACGCTTGTCCAATCTACGGGCATGTATACCGGCGTGGTGCAGATTGATACTTTTTCCGGCGGTAGCGCATCGTCAAAATCTGTTCCCATCACTTTGCATATTTGGGATACAATTAACCAAGCGTATTTACCGACTATTCAGAAGTGAGAGGCATGTCTGAAACGACCGACCAAAAAACTGCCCGATTGCGGGCCGAACTGAAACAAGCCAGACAGGATTTACTGGCTGCCGAGGCGGAACTGGCAGAACAGTTAGCCGACATTGCAGCCTTTGAATACTTGTTTGAAGCCCACGTGGGTTATCTGGTAGACAGGTTGGCCCAACTGGAAGCGGAAGTGGATGAATACCTGCGGCGTATCAAGCAGATGCGGCATGATCACCTGTTTGATTCCAGTTACCGGCCGGTTGATGAGCAATTTAACCGTACCTGGCATTCGCCGCCATCCCAGAAAAGGGAAGAACCAAAGGCCAGGCAAGTACCGCCGGCTACTCAGGCAGAAATCAAGCGGTTGTACCGCCAGTTGGCGCGCCGTTTTCACCCGGATTTGGCGCGGGATGAGGTGGAGGCTGCTTTCCGCACGGAGAGGATGCGGGCAGTCAATGATGCGTATCGGGCGGGCAGTATGGTGGAGTTGATGGCTCTGGCGGAGGAGTTGGAGGGGTATGTGGTGCATACGGCCGTGCCGTCCCCTTCTCCCCAGACAGAAATCCAAATGGCGCAGGCGTTGCAGGAAGAATTGGCCCGCATTCAGCGCCGTCTCTATCGCGTCGACCATGAACTGACCAACTTGCCGAATCGCCCGATGGTGGCCCTGATGGTGGAGGTGAAATTCGGCCAGCGGGAAGGGCGGGATGTTCTGGCGGAAATGGCTGCCGATCTGGAACGCAAAATTGCTCGCAAAGAGGTGGAGCGGGACATGATCAAATCCCAGTTTAATCATTTGACATAAAATATCTCTCAACACCTTCCCCCTGTTTTGTGATAAACTGTAAGTGACAGATATTATTCGTTCAAGATGAGGAGTACGCATGAGTAAAAAGGCCGAAACAGAACTGGCTCATTTGAAAATGGCCTTGAGCTATTTGATTGGTTTGTTGGAAGAGGGTTCGTTGGTGCCGCGCTATCACGAAGCGACGCGACGGGAAATCGGGGAAGTACTGGGGCATCTGATGGTCAAGGTGGCCGGGTTGCCGGAGGGCGTGCCGGATAATTTGGTGCAAGCTACGGCCGTGCGCGCCATCGTGGAAGCAGCCGACAGGCATAATCTGGCCGAGCGGGAAAAACGGGCCGAAGACCTGGCCCGGCACATGCGCCAAGCGGAAGCGGGAGCCAGTATTCGCGGGCACATTTTAGGAGCGTGGGAGCAAGTCACCGGCTCCGATATGGAATATCAGGCAACCTGCACCAGATGCGGGGGTTTTGTGTACGTCAGCCATACCAATATCTACAATCTATTGCTCGATAGCTGTGAACGGCTCTAAACTACTCCGAAAGTTTAACTTCTCAGAGAAGTTGAATTTCTAACAGGAAGCAGCGGTGCTTTGGGAGATTTTACATGGTAGAAGTAGAAACAACTTTTTCTGACAGCGGGTATGATTGTGATCATTGCGGCGGTCAGGTGCTGCTTCGTACTGATAAGGAAACAGGGCAGCCGGTCAGGGTATGTTATCAATGCCAGGAATGCGGCTGCCAATGGAGCCGGCAGGGGGAAGTGCTGCGTGTTGGTCGCATGAGTAGCTGCCACGAGGCCCTCAAAGAACGGGAGAAAATACACAGCGAATCGAATTTTCCGGCACTGACGCCCATTTTGATAACGATCAGCGTTGTCATTTTGATTCTGACGTTGATTTCTCTGGGGAGTTTGGTCGCTGTCCGTTTCCTGATTCCCATAGCCATCGCCATTTTTGTGGGCTGGAAGATTTACGAACTGGTCAAAGAGAAAACCCGGCAATAACGCCCGCATGGTTCGTCGTGCTACCATTGCTTTTGCTTTCAGGAGATGGCTGCCCTTGTTATTGTGGATGGCAGCCATCTTTTTTATGTCTAACCAGCCTTCTGAGGCGCTGCCGGCTTATGGGCCGTGGGATTGGCTGATCAAGAAGGGGGCGCATTTTTTGGCGTATGCGCTGTTGGCTGTTCTGGCTTTTCGGGTGACCCGGGAGGGACCACGGCCGTATTTCTTGGCTTTCCTTGTTGCCGTCATCTACGCCATCAGCGATGAAATCCACCAGTTGTTTGTAGAAGGCCGTCACGGGACGGCCGTGGATGTGGCGATAGACAGTTTGGGGGCGCTCACAGCCCTCCTTTTGATTTACCGAAGTAAAAGTTAGGACGGGCTTGGCTGTTGTTGAGGCCCATTACGATGTTTGGCATTGAGGGGATGAATGGGCGTACCGGGCACTACTGGGAAAGAATCTCATCCAGCGTTTCCACCAAAAAATCGGCGTTTTCCTGGGTGAAGACGAGGGGCGGCTTGATTTTGAGGACGTTGTGCCGGGGGCCGTCGGTGCTGAGAAGGATGCCGCGCTCTTTCAGGGCGTTGATGATGGTGTGCGCTTCGCTGGCGGCCGGTTCCTGCGTTTGCCGGTCGCGCACCAGTTCTACGCCAATGTACAGGCCGCGGCCGCGCACGTCACCAATGAGGGGATGTTTGGCTTGCAGGCGGCGCAGCCCGGCCAGCAGATGGTTGCCCACCGCCAGCGCGTTTTCCCACAATTTTTCTTCTTCGATTACGTCCAGCACGGCCGTACCAATAGCACAGCTGACCGGATTGCCGCCGTAAGTATTGAAGTATTCCATCCCGTTGGCGAAGGATTGGGCAATTTCCGGCGTGGTGATAACGGCCGCCACCGGATGTCCGTTTCCCATCGGTTTACCCAGTGTCACAATGTCAGGTACGACGCTCTGGGTTTCAAAGCCCCACCAGTGGGAACCGACGCGGCCAAAGCCCACCTGTACTTCGTCGGCGATGCAGACGGCTCCGGCGGTGCGGGCGTGTTTGTAGGCGCGGGCCAGATAGCCGTCCGGCAGGACAATCTGACCGCCGCAGCCGAGGAGGGATTCGGCGAAGAAGGCGGCGGGCGGGTTGGGCATCCGGGTAATGGCGTCTCGGACATATTGGGCATACTGTTGGCCGGTTTCCGGGCCATACCCTTTGTAGGGGCCGCGATACGGGTCGGGCATAGGTAGGACGTGAACGTAGTCGGGTGCGCCTTGCCCGCCGGGACCATTGAATTTGTACGGGCTGAGGTTGACCAGTTCGCCGGTGTTGCCGTGATACGCGCCGTCCAGGACGAGAATGTCCTGCCGGCCGGTGTGGGTGCGGGCCAGGCGCAGGGCCAGTTCGTTGGCTTCGGAGCCGGTGCAGACGAAGTAGACGACGTTGAGCGGGTCGGGGAAGAGGGCGGCCAGCCGGGCAGCATATTCTTCGCGCAGGGGGTGCAGGTAGCGGGTGTTGGTGTTGAGCAGGGCCATCTGTTCCTGTCCGGCGCGGACGACGCGGGGGTGGCAGTGGCCGACGTGGGGCACGTTGTTGACGGCGTCGAGGTAGGCACGGCCGTTTTCGTCATACAAATACTGCATATACCCGCGCATGATTTGCAGTGGTTGGTCGTATGACAGACTGAGTGATGGGCCGAGGTGTGGGCGGCGGCGTTTGACAAGGTGAGGGGGTGACAAGGCGCCAAGGTGAGAGGATACTGAAAACTGCTCACTGGAAACGGCGGCAAGTTTACGCAGGGCGGCCCAGGCGGGGCGAGCGGAGATTTGGTGGTAGGGGTTGCCGGGTACGGCCGTTTCCCGGTAAGCGGCCAGAGTGACGCTGACGGCGAGGCGGGCGGCGATGAGCCAGTAGAGTAGGTCTATTTCTTCGGCCAGGAGGGGGTACGTTTCCTGGTAACCGGCGATGACTTGGGCGGCGGTGCGGAGCGGATCGGGCTGGCCGAGGATGGCATAGGCGCAGGCAATAGCCAGCTCGTGGATTACGGCCGTATACACCATATCGCCAAAATCCACAATACCGGTAACCCGGCCGTTTTGTGTCAGCACATTGTAATCATTGGCGTCGTTATGGATGATTTGGTGGCGCAGGTGAGGCAGGCAGGGGAGGACGCGGGTCTGGAAGGTATCCAGAAAGCGTTCTACCAGCGCCCGATTGTGTTTATCTTTGATGTACTTCGTGTAGCCAATGACAGAGGCTGCCTGGGATAAATCCCATTGCAGTTGGCGGTGGGCAGCGGGATGTTCGAATGTGGCCAGGATTTTGTCCAAACGCCCCAGAAATTGGCCGAGGCTGCGCTGCAAGACGGCCGTATGCGGTTGAGTGTGAGCGTACAGCGTGCCGGGCAGCCAGGTGAGGAGGCGGATTTGGTGGTCGGCGGTCGGCGGTCGGTGGTCGGTTGGAGGAATGGGTTGGGGGCAGGCGTGGGGGAGGCGTCGGGTGATGAAGGTCATGGCGGCGTCTTGCATTTCCAGCAGAGAGGCAGACGTATCGGGCGGGGCGATTTTGAGGATGTATGATGTGCCGTCAGGTGTGTCCAGGCGAAAGTTTTGGTCGTATTCGCCGGGGAGAGGGGTGAGGGTTCCGCTACGGCCGTAAAGCTGACAGATTAAAGGTGTAATGGCCGTCATCAGTTTTCAAATCGTTCCCGCAGCAGTTGCGCCAAAGTCGGTTCGCCCACGGCCTGATAGACGTAACGGACGCGCTGGCTGGGCAGTTGGATGTTGACGATGCGTCCCAGGTCAATGGGAGTAGCAATCAAGACCAGATCGGCCGGTGTGTTGTTGATGGTTTCTTCTAAATCGGCAATCTGGTCGCCGCCGTAGCCCATAGCCGGCAGGATGGGGCCGGTACCGGGATATTTTTCGTAGGTGGCGGCAATGGAACGGACAGCATACGGCCGTGGGTCCACAATCTCCGCCGCGGCAAAATTACGGGCCGCCACCACCCCCGCACCATAAGCCATCTCCCCGTGGGTCAGGGTGGGGCCATCCTCCACCACCAGCACCCGTTTCCCCCGAATTGCCAGCGGATCATCCACAAAAATAGGCGATGCTGCTTCCACAATAGTCGCCTGGGGATTTACCCGGCGCACATTTTCCTGCACGGTCAGGATGTTGTCGTAATCGGCGGTGACCACCTTGTTGATAACCACGGCCGCCGCCAACCGCAAATTCGTCTCACCCGGATGGTAGCGCAGTTCGTGTCCTGCCCGGTGCGGGTCGGCTACCACGATGTGAAAATCAGACAGATAGAAGGGCAGGTCGTTGTTGCCGCCGTCCCAAATGATAATGTCTGCCTCTTTTTCCGCTTCCCGCAGAATGGCTTCATAGTCCACCCCGGCGTAGATGACAGCCCTGCGGTCAATGTACGGCTCGTACTCTTCCCGTTCCTCGATGGTGCAGTCGTGCCGGTCTAAATCTTCATAGGTGGCAAAACGTTGTACAGTTTGTTTAGCCAGGTCGCCGTAAGGCATGGGATGTCGTATAGCCACTACGTGTTCGTAGCCCAACTCGTTTTGCAAAACACCCAGAACGTGGCGGGAGGTTTGACTTTTGCCACAGCCGGTGCGCACGGCGCAGACGGAAATCAGCGGTTTGCTGCTCTGGAGCATCGTTTGGCGGGGGTTCATAAAGCGAAAACCGGCTCCGGCAGCCAGAACGCGGGAGGCCAGGTGCATTACGTATTCGTGGGGTACGTCTGAGTAAGAAAAGTAGACGGCGTCTACAGCATTTTCTTTGATGAGTTTTTCCAGATCACTCTCCGGATAAATAGGAATACCTTCGGGGTAGAGTGGCCCGGACAAGGCGGCCGGATAGCGGCGGCCTTCGATGTTGGGAATTTGGGTAGCGGTAAAAGCCACCACTTCCATTTGATCATTGTCCCGTAAAGCTGTGTTGAAATCGTGAAAATCACGGCCGGCCGCGCCGGCGATAATAACTTTTGTGCGCATATTTGCACCTCCAAATTAGAAATGTGTGGGATTTGTCATGCAGGGCAACCTTAACGCCAGAACACGGGTCTGGCAAGTGATAAAATCCTTAAAAATTGGCAACGAATGGCATGGAGACCGGTGAGGTAGGGATGAGAATGCCGGTTTTTACCTGAATCTTATTATTGGTCGGGGTGTTTTCGGTTAAAATTAGAATTTGTGGCGTGGTGAGGCGATTTTCAAAATCGCCCTACGGGAAAATGTGATAATGAATGAAGTTTTACTTTTAGGCGCAGCCCTTTTGTTGATGATTATTGGCTGGCTGGGGATATTGATTCCTATCATCCCCGGTATTTTTGTCATCTGGATGGGGCTGGGCTTGTATGCCTGGCAGACGAATTTTGAAGTGATTGGCATCCCGCTTTTTGTGGTGTTGTCGCTGATAATTTTGTTTGCCGCCGCGACGGATTTGTGGCTGCCGTTGTTTGGCGCAAAGAAGAGCGGTGCGGCTAAACGGGCGCTCCTGCTGGGTATGGCGGGGGCGATTGTGGGGTCGTTTATTTTGCCGCTGGTGGGCACGATTATTGGTTTGGCCCTGGGGATGCTGTTGGGTGAGTATCATAAACGGCGGGATTGGGATACGGCCGTAGAAGTAAGCTGGGGTGGCGTGAAAGGCTGGGGAATTGCCACTGCCATCCAACTGGTTTCCGGCGCGCTGGTCATTATTGCCTTCATCTGGCAGGTCTTGACCGCGCCCTTGTAATGATCGATCCGCAGATGACCTAGATTGACGCAGATTAAATCAAATCTGCACTAATCTGCGTCATTTGCGGATAGATAAGGAGAGAGGTATGCCCCGATTGATGAAGATTTATACGCGAACCGGTGATGGCGGTACGACGGCACTGGGCAGCCGCAGCCGTGTACCTAAAGATTCATTGCGGGTGGGAGCGTATGGCACAGTGGATGAACTAAATTCCTTTATCGGTGTGGCGCTGGCGCACGGGTTGGTGGATTTGCTGGCGCGGGAACTGCCTGTTATCCAGAATGAACTGTTCCACCTGGGGTCTGATTTGGCCTTCCCGGAGGAGGACAAGGCGCAGTACGCCGTCCCCCAGATTGAGGAGCGGCATGTGCAAAAGCTGGAAAGGCTGATGGATGAGATGAGTACGGCCGTAGGCCCGCTGGAAAACTTCATCCTGCCCGGCGGTTCTGTGGGAGCAGCCCATTTGCACGTAGCCCGCACCGTCTGCCGCCGCGCCGAAAGGGTGGTAACAACGCTGGCCCGCGAAGAACCGGTGGGCGAATACGTCATTCCCTACCTCAACCGGCTGTCGGATGCCTTGTTTGTCATGGCCCGTTACCAGAACCACATACTAAATACGCCGGAACCCTTGTGGGATTCGTTAGCTTAACTGTTTGCCGTGTGATAATGAGTCAACGTGCCGATTTTCTGCTTTTTAGGTACACTTTCCTCACGAAATTGGAGGCACAATCATGTTTAATTTTACATTCATCGTTATTTTTGTAGCAGTCTTGTGGTTAGGTGGCTTTCTTTACTACCTGTATCTCTCACGCCAACAGGAAGAGATTGGCCGCGAGATCGAATCGTTAGAAAAAG
>JALUPA010000460.1 GCA_027054335.1 Ardenticatenaceae bacterium | reverse complement strand
CACGGCCGTGCCGGAACTGACGGAGCAGCAACATATCGCATCCTCAAAGGAAGCAACGTTGCCAATACTCCTCTCTTCAGTAACAGCGACGGCACTGTGACCCAAACTGCCGGCATAGATATTCCTGACGAGGCTACCAAAACGTACTATACCTCTACCAACGGGGATTATTTTGCCGACCACGGCTCCAACATTGACGGCGTCTACGTCAATGCAGCCCTCACCGCCTGGTGCGCCCAGTGCCATACCCGCCATAAAGCTGAAAACTTGCAAGCCATTCCTTCGGAATCAGGCAGTACAGATTCCGGCGATGCTGTTTTTACATTCAGACATGCTACTAACATCGAAGATGATCTGGGATGCGGAAGCTGCCACAGTAGTTCGCATGGCAATTTTATGCCCCCTTATCCGGCATGTGTTAGTTGTCATGTAGCCCATGGCACAGGAGCCAGAATGGGAACATACTCGGATAACGTACCTTGGCCTGACGGAACGACATCGCCAAATGGAGATATGCGCAGCGCGTTGTTGCGTGTAGATAACCGAGGTGTGTGTCAGCTTTGTCATGAGAAATAGATAAGATGCCGGATGATAGTGCAAACGGGTTTAAAAGCTTGCTTAGCGCTATCATCCGCTTTGCCAAGTTCTGCATAAAATAATTTGAATGCAGGGGAGAAATAATGAAAACTCAAACCGGGTTTAGACCAATCTCTCTCCCCAGGTTATTGCTGGCCTTGGGGTTGATCGTTCTCCTGACGCTTATTTTTGCGGGTACGGCCGTTGCCGACAATGGGCCGCATGGCGGCTACACAGCTACCACCGACGCCTGCGCTGGCTGCCACCGGGCGCATACGGCTCCAGCCGCCAGCTTGTTGATAGATGCTGTCCCTAACCTGTGTTATACCTGCCATGGCAACGCCGGCACTGGCGCCGATACCAACGTTGTGGACGGCGTTTATTTGGACCGGGATTTCGACACGGAATCACCGGCCGAAGGAGTGG
>JALUPA010000459.1 GCA_027054335.1 Ardenticatenaceae bacterium | reverse complement strand
CGTAGGCGTCAGCTCCACCAAAAGCATGACCGGGCACATCATGGGCGGTACCGGGGCTATTGAATCTATCTTTTGCGTCCTGGCCATCCGGGACCAAATGATGCCCCCCACCATCAATTACCAGACGTCTGACCCGGAATGTGACCTGGACTACATCCCCAATGAAGCGCGGGGCGGCAAGGTAAACGTCTGCCTGAACAATGCCTTTGGCTTTGGCGGCCACAATGCAGTGCTGGTTATTAAAAAGTTTGTAGAGTAAGTAATTGAGTAATTAAGTAATTGAGTGACTCGGCAATTACCCAATTACTTAATTACTTAATTACCCAATTACCCAATTACCCAATCCCATGGAAGATTTGTCGGCTCTGGAACAAAATCTGGATATTCAGTTCCGGGATTATTCCCTGCTTACCCGCGCCCTGACCCACCGCTCTTACCTGAATGAAAACCCGGGCATGGCTCTGGAAGATAATGAGCGTCTGGAATTTCTGGGGGATGCGGTGCTGGATTTTGTGGTAGCCGCTTACCTGTACCACCGCTTCCCGGAAATGCCGGAGGGAGATTTGACCAGCCTGCGCGCCGCTCTGGTGCGCACAACAATGCTGGCCCAATTTGCCCGGCAGCTGGAAATCGGCCGTTTCCTGCGGCTAGGTTACGGGGAAATAGAAAATGGGGGCCGGGAACGGGCGCCCATTCTGTGTGCGGCCTTTGAAGCGATTGTCGGGGCCATCTACCTGGATCAAGGGGTTGCCCCGGTGGAAACATTGGTAAAACGTCTGGCGGCCCCGGCCTTACAGCAAATTTTGGCCGATTCTTCGCACAAGGACGCCAAAAGTGAGTTTCAGGTATGGGCGCAGGCCCAGTTTAATATCACGCCGCGTTATGCGGTGGTTTCCAGTACGGGGCCGGATCACGCCAAAATTTTTACGGTGCAAGCAGTTGTCGGCGATACGGTGTGGGGAGAAGGTGACGGCCGTAGCAAACAGGAAGCTGCCCAGGCCGC
>JALUPA010000458.1 GCA_027054335.1 Ardenticatenaceae bacterium | reverse complement strand
TCTTCCATGCTGACCTTTGTCAATGCCGGCTCTGCGCGGGAGATGTTAATCCGGCTGGCTTATCTGGTAGCGGGATTGGGCGCTTTGTGGCTGTTCAGCTCCAGCAAATGGATTAGCCGCCATTTGAACCATCTTATTCAGAAGGCGCTGGGCCGGTATTCGGAACTGCATATCCACGATTATGAATATCTGCTGGGCGTGGAAGGCGGCTACCGTATTGCGGAAATTCACGTGCAGCCGGATCACTGGTTGGTCGGTAAAAGTCTGGCGGAAAGTAATGTTTCCTCAGAAGGGGCGTTGATTTTGGGGATTCACCGGCCGGATGGCAAGTACGTGGGCGCGCCGCAGGCAGATACGCGCATTGTGCCCGGTGACCGGCTGATTATGTATGGTCATGCGGACGTGATTACCAATCTGGGAAAGCGGTTGGCCGGAGAGGCGGGCAACAGGGCGCATGAAACGGCCGTTGCCGAGCAGAAAAAACATCTGGCCGAACAGCGCGAGGAGGATAAGGTGTACTCGCACTATGATTGAAAAAACCCGCAAATTGCTCAATTCGTGTTACAATGTATTCCAAATGCAATACAAAAATGAGTTTGACGGAGGTTGAAAATGGCAAAGACGGCTACTATCTCAGCCCGCATTGATCCGGAATTGAAAGGGAACGTAGAATATATTTTGGGGGAATTGGGGTTGACGACGGCGCAGGCGATCACCTTGTTTTTTAAGCAGGTGGAAATGTACAAGGGGTTGCCTTTTGCTGTGCGGATTTACAATTCGGAAACGTTGTCTGCCTTGGAAGAGAGTGAAAATTATCAGTCGCTCAAGCCATTTGATGATCTGGATGAGCTTTTTTCTGAGTTGGAGTTGGGATGAGAACTGTTCGTTTTACTTCCCGTTTCAAAAAAGATGTTAAGCGCATGAGGCGGCGCGGTTGTGATGAGGCTCTTTTGCAAAAAGTTATTCAACAATTGGCCCACGATCAGCCGTTGGCAGTCAAGCATCGGGATCATGCTTTAGCCGGGAATTACGCAGGCACACGCGAGTGCCATATTCAGCCTGACTGGTTGTTGATTTACCGTTTACTGGATGATCAATTGCTGTTGGTTCGCACCGGAACCCATGCGGATTTGTTTTAATGAGGTGAAGTGGATGGAGTATGGATACACTCAGAGAACCAACCAAACGCTTTTCGATTCGCGCAAATGATTATGTTAAGTATAGACCGTCTTACCCAACGGCCGTACTTGCCTGCCTGCGGGATGAATTTGGGATGGGGGATACGGCCGTTATCGCCGACGTTGGTTCCGGGACGGGGTTGTTGAGCAAACTGTTTCTGGACAATGGCAACCGGGTGTATGGCGTGGAACCGAACCCGGAAATGCGGGCGGCGGGGGAGCGGTTTTTGGCCGGGTACGCTAACTTTACCAGCGTCAACGGCGCGGCGGAAGCGACGACACTGCCGGACAGCAGTGTGGATTTTGTGACGGCGGGACAGGCGGCGCACTGGTTTGACGCCAAGCCGGCGCGGCGGGAATTTGAACGGATTTTAAGGGAGAACGGCCGTATCATCTTCATCTGGAATGCGCGGGATGTGGATGGTTCGCCGTTTATGCAGGAATATGAGGCGTTGCTGGACGAGTTTAGTCTGAAAGATACCGGCTACCCGTCCCGCAAAGGTGGACACGAGCGCGCTCCAGGATATATTTTAGGAGACGATCATACCCGACGTACCTTTGCTAACAGACAAAGCCTGGACTTTGCCGGATTATTGGGGCGTTCGGCTTCTTCATCTATGATGCCCTGGCCTGATCATCCTCAATATGAACCCATGGCTGCGGCGTTGCGGGCGTTGTTTGAACGGTATGAGGTAGACGGCCGTGTGCAGATTCTGTACAAAACCAATTTGCATGTTTCAGGCGTGATACGTGATGCGTGAAAACGTGATGCGTGTTAATCTGCTGAAGACCGACTTTGCAAAATCGCCCTGCATTATTAAGGAGACACCACGCGCTACAGCGCACCATCAGGAATGAAAACCGTAGGACAAGTTTGCAAACTTGTCCTACATTCACAAAGGAGTGAAAAATGGAATATCGTCGTTTAGGAAAATCTGGTTTGAAAGTAAGTGTTTTGTCGTTTGGTTCCTGGGTTACATTCAAGAATCAAGCGGATGTGGATGACGCCGTAGCTATGATGAAGGCGGCTTATGACGCCGGCGTTAACTTTTTTGACAATGCGGAAGTGTACGCCCACGGCCAATCGGAAATCATCATGGGGCAGGCGTTGCAGAAGTTGGGCTGGGCGCGGGACAGTTACACCGTGTCCAGCAAGGTGATGTTTGGCGCTGTGCCTGATCCCCAGCCAACACAGCGCGGTTTGAGCCGCAAGCACATTTATGAGGCGTGCCATCAGGCAATGGACCGCTTGCAGGTAGATTACCTTGATCTTTACTTCTGCCACCGCCCCGATCCGGAAGTACCGGTGGAAGAAGTGGTGCGGGCCATGACGGAGTTGATCCACCAGGGCAAGGTGTTTTATTGGGGTACGTCCGAATGGTCCGCGCAGCAGTTGATGGAAGCGTACAGCGTGGCCCGGCAATATAATCTGATGCCGCCGACGATGGAGCAGCCGCAGTATAATATGTTCCACCGCTACCGCTTTGAAGTGGAATACGGCCGTCTCTACGAAACTATTGGTCTGGGCACAACCATCTGGTCGCCCCTGGCTTCCGGTTTGCTCACGGGCAAATACAATAACGGCATCCCCACCGATTCCCGAATGAATCTGGAAGGGTACGAATGGCTGCGCAGTATGCTGGAAAGTGAAGAAGGGCAGGCGCGGCTGAAAAAAGTGCAGGAACTGGTTCCCATTGCCGAAGAGTTGGGAACCACGCTGCCCAAACTGGCCCTGGCCTGGTGTATCAAAAACCCGCACGTCAGCACGGTCATCACCGGCGCGTCCCGTGTTTCCCAGGTGGAAGAAAATATGCAGGCGTTGGACGTCGTGCCGCAACTCACTGATGACGTGATGGAAAAAATCGAGGCGGTTTTGGATAACAAGCCGGAGCCGATGGAGTTTCAGTAATTTTTAATTTGAGTAATTGGGTAACTAGGTAATTACTTGATTTTCTAGTTACCCAATTACTGATTGTTGTGTAATTATGTCAACTAAATTACTCCCTCACACAAAATTAGCCATAGGCAGTGTCACGCCTACCGCATTGGTTTGCGGCGATCCGGAGCGGGTGCGGCGGGTGGCGGCTTATCTGGAAAAGCCGCAGCTTTTGGCGGAGTGGCGGGAGTATGTGACCTATCGCGGGGTGTATCACGGCCGTACTCTGACGGTCTGTTCGCACGGCATCGGCGCGCCGGGAGCCGCCATTGCTTTTGAGGAGTTGATTGAAGCCGGCGCGAAACGTATCATTCGCATTGGCAGCTGCGGTTCTTTGCAGCCTCACGTGCGGCCCGGTGATTTGGTTATTGCTACGGCTGCGGTGCAGAGGACGGGATACGGCCGTGAAGTAGCCCCGACGGGATATCCGGCCGTAGCGGATATGGCGTTGACGCTGGCTTTGCGGGATACGGCCGTTTCCCTGGGATACATGCCCCACACCGGTATCGTTCTCACCCGTGACGCCTTTTTTACCGGCGTCAATCCGGCTGCTGCACCCAGCCATCAACAAATGGCCGAAGCAAATGTGCTGGCCGTGGAAATGGAGTGCGCTGCCTTATTTTTAGTCGGCAGCCTGCGCCAAATTCCTACGGCGGCTATTCTGGCTGTAGACGGCGTTGTGACGACTGAACCGGACATGATGGAAGCCTTCGATCCTCACCAGGATGTGGTGCGGGCCGGGGTTGAGCAGGCTATTCAGGTGGCCTTAAATAGTGTGGAGATTGGAGATTAGAGAGTAGAGATTGGAAATTCACCAATCTCCAATCTTTAATCTCTTTTTTTATGTCCTTGCTAGACCGGCGCAGAGCTATTCAGCATTTATTGGATGAACGGAATCCGGCGGACGGACTGGAGTCGTATCTGGCGTTTTACTATGACGACCGGCGCACTATTTTACGGCCGTATCCCCTCGACGCCGCCCGCCCTATGGGTTACGTCTGCCTTTCCCGCACCGGCGCTGATCTGTTCCGCCCCTTCGTTACGCTGCGCCTGCCTATTCACGACCCGGAATTGAGCGCGGATGTGATCTATGACAGTGTTGACGTGGGTACGGCCGTTCTCTTGCAATGCCCCGACAATTACTTACCCCTCATTAACGCCTTGTTCCAGGTGCAAACCGAAGAAACCTTGCAGCTATTCCAACTTAAACCAGACTATTACCAGCCCCACATCAACGTATTGGTTACGCAAGACGTTTCGCCGACAAATAACCTGCCCCGTTTCATCATCCGTAACCGGCAAAGCAGCGGCGAAATCGTGGCCTCGGCCAGCCTGAATTGGCAGACGGACGCTTTTGGCGAGATTGCTGTCTACACCCATCCAGATTACCGGCGGCGGGGGTGGGGGCGCAGTGTCGTCTCTACGATGGTGAATTGGTTGCTGGAAAACGGCCGTACTCCTCTCTACGCTGCTTCCCAGTCCAATATTTCTTCCCGCCAATTGGCCGAGCGCGTCGGCTTTGCCTACACGGGCATCCCAAAAGTTTTGCTTCAGGGCATATTGCAGCCCCGCCCCTGATCTCGCCGTATTGCCTTTGCGTTCTCCGGGCGCTTGCTGATCAATTCCCCGTCTGAAACACGCTTTATTCCCCCAGCTTTCACGTGATATTCATAGACTTTCCGGCTCAATAATGCTAATTTCTTAATCAGGAATTAGTTGTATCGGATGACAAAAACAGAGATGTACAACAAATCGTATTGGTAACTAGGAAATGCGTTATCCTTTCAATTGAAAAGGTAACGCATTCTCTGAAATTATCTATTTAATTGATGTGACGCTAACCTGGTAGTGTTAACCGTAGCGGAGGAATGTAGTAATGAGTAAATCTAAAGGCGTTGTAAAATGGTTCAGCCGGCTGAAAGGATATGGGTTTATCAATCCTGAAGATGGTGGTCAGGAAGTATTTGTCCATTATACGGCGATTGAAGGCGAAGGATACCGCAATTTATATGAGGGGGACAGTGTGGAATACGAACTCGTTGACCGCGGCCGTGGCCCCCAGGCCCAAAGCGTAACTACTCGCCGGAGTTACAGCCCTGAAAATCAATGAATAAACTTGGTCATATAAATTAAAACCACACAATTCCTCCAACGTTTTGCCGAGGTAAAACGTTGGAGGAATTATTTTTGGGGAGAGGGGTTGGCTGCATAATTACCATGTTTTCTAAAGCGCAAGCAGGCAAAATCCTCATTGTGGATGATGACATGTCCCTGGTTCAATTGTCCCAACTAATTCTGGAGGACATGGGTTACGCAGTGCGTGGGGCCGTCAGCGGCACACAGGCGCTGGTTATGATTGCGGAAGATATGCCAGACCTTATTCTGCTGGACGTGATGATGCCGCAGATGGATGGCCTTGAAGTGTGCCGCCGCATACGCAATCTTTATCCGTCTTCCATTACCTACATTCTCATGTATACGGCCGATGACCGCACAGAAACCCGCCGCAACAGCCTGGATGCCGGAGCCGATGACCTCATTACCAAAGATATCCCCATTTCTGACCTGGCTGCCAAAATAGAGGTTTTGCTGGTCGATCTTCTGCTTGGTGAAATGTAATTGGGTAATTGCCCAATTACCTCCTACAATTTACTCAAAAAGATTTGCGTTAACGAATCACTTTGCTTGCCAAAACGGATCAGAATATCTACCAGCCAGGGGAAATTCATAAATGCTCGTTGGAGTCGGTGAGAGGTTTTCATATTGTCCCACATGGCGTCATGGCATAATTGATCATATTCTTGCAGTATTTGCCGCGAACTGTCCCCGCTTTGCAATGCTTTCTCAATAACCTGCGTTGCCAATTCCGCCGAAAGGGTGGAGTTATAGATTCCGCCTCCGGTAATAGGGTTGATGAAACCGGCAGCATCCCCTACCAGCAAAGCACCGTCAAATGAGTATTCCATGTTGGCTTGCGAGCCAAAATTTAACTGCCAGGTAGCCACATCATGCAGTCGACCGCCGTTTAGAAGCCGTTTCTTGATGGCCGGCATGTCCATAAATTCTTGCAGCATTTTTTTCAAATTCTTATTGTGTTTGCGAAAATGATCCAGGCGCATTCCCAGGCCAATATTGGCGGTGTGGTGGCCGGTGGGGAATATCCAGGCGTAACCGGGTAAAATTTCCTTGTAGAGATAAAATTCAACTCTGTGGGAAATTTCTTCTATATCGTCAATATAAGCGCGAATGGCAATAGCCCGGTGTTTGTCTTCATGCTGTTCTTCTTTAGGGCGTAAGTTACGGGCAATGACAGAGGTGACGCCATCGGCCCCAATGAGTACTTTGGCGTAGAATTCCTGAGTGGCGCCGTTGCCCTGTGCCTGAACGCCAACGACTTTACCGTTTTCCATGATAGGGACTTTGGCCTGGGCCTGATAAAATTTGGCTCCGGAATCTACAGCCGCTTGCTGCATGAGGGCGTCGAAATATATACGGGGGGCTACGTAAGATTTGGCCCCTTCGTGACCGTCAATGAGCTGAGCTTCAATGTCGTACCCGCGGGGAGATACCAACAGCAAGCTTTCCAGGGGGTAGAACTCACCTCGTTCTACGGCTTGATCGATCTTGTCTTTCAAGCCGTAGTGCCATAATCTTTCGATGGTTCCGGCTGGAACGGCATCACCGCAAATCTTGTTGCGGGGGAAACTGTGGCGATCCAATAGGAGGACGTCGTATCCCTTTTGGGCCAGAATGATGGCGGCCATGGACCCCGCCGGGCCAGCACCTACTATAACGACATCATGTTCGTTTGTTTGGGTCATTTATCTTCCTCGTTTTCAGTTGTTTTTTGAAGCTTCCTCCGAAATTGCTTGGTCGGAGGCGGGTTGTTATAAATCGTTTTCTTCCCGGATGGCGGCCAGTAAGCCGCGGCAGCCAGCGCTGACGAGTTGGTAAACATATGCAAAGTTTCCGGTGTAGTAGGGATCAGGTACGCTGCGTTCCTGGGTGTTGGCGGCGTAATCGAGCAGCCGGGCGGTACGAGGGTGACGGCCGTATCTCTCTTCTAAATCACGCAAATTTTCCCCATCCATGGTGATAATCCAGGTATCAGGATCGGTCATGTCAGCCGCAGAGACCTGACGGGCACGGCCGTTGTACTGAATACCATGCTGCGCCAATACCCGTCGCGTCCCTCGGTGCGCTGTTTCCCCCACGTGCCAGGAGCCGGTCCCGGCCGAATCTACCTTGATCTGGTCGGCCAGTCCGGCATCGTTAACCATTTGCTGGAAGACCGCCTCGGCCATCGGGGAACGGCAAATATTGCCCAGGCAGACAAACAGAACCTTGATGCTCATTTTTCTCCTGTAGTATATTCCACGCAAGTTGGCCTGTAAGCCGCATTCTGTACCGGCTGCCGCAGCAGCCGCTGGCAGTCATCTATCTGGGTGCGTTATTACTAACGGCCTCAAGCGACCTACCCGGATGTCTGACGGGACGAGCAGCCCCGTAAACGGCCGTAGCCGTTTTTCATCCTGCTTGGTCTTGCTCCCGGCGGGGCTTGCCTGGCCAGCGACATTACTGCCGCTGCCGGTGGTCTCTTACACCACCGTTTCACCCTCGCCTGCAACTATACAGCTGCATAGGCAATACACTTCTCTGTGGCGCTGTTCCGTCGGGTTACCCCGCCCGGCTGTTAACCGGCGCCGTGCTCTGTGGAGTGCGGACTTTCCTCGGCCGGAATTTCCGGCCGCGACTGCCCGGCCAACTTGCACCTATGATCGTATCGAGATATGGGAAAGTGTGCAAGTGGCGGCGCTTGCTGCCTTTTTGCACCCAGAGATTGGTGTGGTACCTTCGTACTATAGTGCAAAATCAATTCAATCTATTAAAGTGTACTTGCGTACCAGAAACCGGCAGTATCACACACTCTCTGGCGAAAAGATTTACCGCCCCATCGTTCTTCGTTGCCGGCCGTAACGCGACATACTTCTGTTTACAATTGTATATTTGGCGGCAACGCAGCGCATTATTACCCAACGTGGAGGAGGAAACCATGCAGCCACAACGGAAACGGTCCATACATACATACATACATACATACATACGCCGGCCCTTTCGGGATTAAGGAAAAAGTTTAAGGCGCCTTTTTCTCTCTTTTCGCTGCGGCGGGGGACGGCCGTTCTTCTTCCGGTATTGATTGCATTTGTAGTATTATTTTCATTGCAATTCGTTATATATGATGCAATGTTCGCTCACACTGTTGCCGCCCAAGCAAATAAAGGAAATTTCACGCTAAGTAATCATCTCGATCCATCAATAAATCCACAAACAGCGCAATTTCAAACGCAAAGTTATACTTTTACTATCAGAAAGTTACCTGACAATACTATATTACCTGCCTATGAAGTGTATACAGAAACAGGCTCAGTTTCCTATCCGGCCGGAGAAGAATTTTTAGAAATATCATCCACAAACAACGATCCTGATGTGGGGCCTTTTTGTTATGAAGCTCGCTTTTACGGCTCAGGTTCACTTTTTAGTGTCAGAGGTGTACTCGATGGACGATATTTTGCTCGTCTGGATGGATTATCAGGCTCTGTTGCTTATGAAACGCTGGCAGATGTCGTATTTGACGGCGTTCAATCAACAAGATATGTATCACAAACTATGTCTTCCTCAACAGAAGACGTTACCTTTTGCCAAGGTGTTGGTGAGTGTCAAGTTACAGGCGTAACCAGAATTACCGCTACTCATTCTGTCGAATTTAATTTAGGTGCTTATAATTCAACACCTTACGATTTTAATATTTATTGGAGACCTTGTAGCAACGGGCCTTTAACCATTACACCTACACAAGAATTCCCTCTTTTGGACCGCATGGTGTGGAGTGCAGAACCAGAATGCCCTCTTTGCACCGCCCAAAACACACAGTATTGGGCCGGCGGCCCCATCAACACCCGCAACGGTAACCTTAGCTACCAGGAAACAGACCTGGCCCTGCCTCTGGCCGGCGGCGAACTGGCTTTCCGCCGTTCCTACGCTTCACAGGCCGGAAACGCCTACACGACGACGCTGGGCTACGGCTGGACGCACAATTACGCTGCGCGCCTCCACTTTACCGGCACAGAACTTTCCGGTACGGTGGAACTGCAGGCCCCCGGCGGTTCCCGCCTGCCCTTTTTTGATAACGGCGACGGCACGTATACGCCCTATCCAGGCGTCACGGCCGCACTGGCTCAGGTAGGCGCAACTTACGTCGTGACCGCTTTTAACCAGACTGTGTACACCTTCAACGCGCAAGGGTTGCTGCTGGAACAAAAGGACGCCAACGGCAACGCCATTACCTTCAGTTACGACGGGCAGAACCGTTTGATTCAGGCCGGGCAGGGCGGCCGTACCCTCACCTACGCCTACGACAGCAACGGCCGCATTGTATCCGTTACCGACCACACCGGCCGCGCCGTTCAGTTGGGGTACGACGCCAACGGCGATCTGACCGTCGTCACCAACACGCTGGGGCTGGCGACAACGTATGAATACAGCAGCGCGACCCATTTGCTGACCAAAGTGACCGGGCCAGACGGCCGTATCGTCGAACAAACCGCCTATGACAACCAGGGCCGCGCCATTCGGCAATGGGATGGGAGCGGTAATCTGCTAGTAGACGTCAACTACAACATTACTAACACTACCGTCATTACCGAAAACGGCGTGATAATGACCCAAACCTACGACGCCCGCAATACCCTTATTGCCACCACCTACGCCTGCGCCGGCGGCACGGCCGGGTGCCAAACCAACACCAGCATCGCTTACGACGCCAACTTCAAGCAAAACAGCCTCGCCGACGCTAACGGTAACGCCACCGCCCTGGCCTGGGACAGCGGCGGCAGCAACCTCACCTACGCCGTCGACCCGCTGGGGAACGAAACCCGGCTGGCCTACGACCAGTACAACAACCTGACCCAAACGATGGACGCCCAGGGGAACGCTGCCCGCTACTATTACGACGATCCCGCCTTCCCCACCTTCCGCACCCGCGCCGTAGACGCCCTGGGGCAGACGACCCTGTACACCCCCACCACCGCCGCCGACGGCGTCCCCGGTTTGCTCAAGGCAGAGCAAGACGCGGCGGGCGTGGTGACGACCTATGCCTACAACGCCTTTGCCCAGGTGACGCAAATGGTGCAAGCGGCCGGAACAACAGCCGCCATTACTACCACTTACGGTTACGACGCCATCGGCCGCCAGATAACGGTGATGGTAACTACGCCGGGAGAAAGCCATACCAGCCTCAACGTTTACGACGACGGCGACCGGCTGCTGGCGACGATTGAGAACTGGACGGGCAGCGATCCGGCCGACTGGCCGGCAGACTGCGACACCTCCCCCGGCTCCCGCGACGTCAACGTCTGCACCCGCTACGCCTACGACGCCGCCGGCCGCCCCATCTCCACCACCAACACTCTGGGGCAGACCGACCTCACCTTTTACGATAATGCCGGCCGCGTCGTGACCAGCGTTGTCAACTATGACGGCGTGACTGCTTTCAACCTGTTGTGTACCGATTTTGCCAATCCCGACCCGGAACACAACCTCTGCTCCCTGACTGGTTACGACCAGTTCGGCCGCGTCGTCACCACCACCGACAGCCTGGGCCGCCAGACGGTGAACGAATACGACAGCCTGGGCCGCGTCAGCCGGACGATTGTCAACTGGCAGGACGGCGTTTTTGACCCTAACCAGCCGGACCGGGACGCAGACACCCGCTACCAGTACGACGCCGTGGGCAATACGATTATCGTCACCGGCACCCTCGGCCGCATGACCCGCACCTTCTACGACGAACTGAACCGGGTGACGGCCGTCATCGAAAATTGGGACGGCGTCTCTCCCCCGCTCCCTTGCCCCTCCGCTCCCCTGCCCGACGTCAACGTCTGCACCCAGTACCAGTACGACGAACTGGGCAACACTGTCATCGTCACTGACGCGCTGGGGCGGATGACCCGCACCGTTTACGACGAACTAAGCCGGGTTGTCGCCGTTATCGAAAATTGGGACGGCGTCTCTCCCCCGCTCCCCTGC
>JALUPA010000457.1 GCA_027054335.1 Ardenticatenaceae bacterium | reverse complement strand
GGTTGTCCACTTCCTTAGTCGGACATTAAATGGCCAAACAGCTTCCCGTTCCGGTCAAGAACGGGAAGCTGTTTGCGGAATTGTTTATTCCTCATACATCGCTTCGATATTTTCCGCAAAATGCTCATTGACCACGCGCCGTTTGATCTTGAGCGTGGGTGTCAGTTCCCCATCTTCTACCGTAAAATCGCGGGGCAAAATGGTGAATTTACGTACCTGTTCCACGCGGGCAAACAAGGTGTTGACCTTTTCGTCAATCTGCATCTGCACGTAATCAATCACCACTGCGTTATCGTGCAATGTTTTCCCTTCCAGGCCGTGTTCGCGGGCAAATTGCGCGGCGTGTTCTTCGTCCAGAGTCAACAGTGCCGTTATGTAGCGGCGTTGTTCGCCGATGACCACAGCCTGGGCGATGAGGTCAATATCTTTCAGAGCCGCTTCGATATTTTTCGGGGCGATATTTTTGCCGCCGGAAGTAATGATAATTTCCTTCTTGCGCCCCACAATTTTGACGTAGCCGTCCTCATCCATCTCCCCCAAATCGCCGGAATGTAGCCAGCCGTCCTGTAAATCGCTGGCGGTTGCTTCCGGGTCTTTGAAGTAGCCCAAAAAGACATTTGGCCCCTTAAAGACAATCTCCCCGTCGTCGGCAATTTTTACTTCCGTTTCCGGCCAGGCGCGGCCCACTGTGCCTACCTTGTTGGCGCCCGGCACGTTGGCTGTAGTTAAGCCTGTGCCTTCCGATTGTCCGTACACTTCATGTACAATCAAATCCAGGCTGCCAAAAAAGTAGAGAATTTCCGGGGAAATGGGGGCAGCGGCCGTCAGCATAATGCGGGCTTGACCCAGACCCAACCCGGCCTTAACCTTGCTGAAGACCAGCTTGCTTGCCAGTTTGTACTGCATGGCTAACGTGCCGGATGGTTCTTCCCCGCGGTTACGCAGTTCTGTGACCCGGCTGCCTACATTGCGTGCCCAGTTGACCAGTTTGGCTTTTGTACCGGTGGCTTGACTCAGGGTAGCAGCCACGCCAGCCTGGAATTTTTCCCAGATGCGGGGTACGCCGAAAATGAGGGTGGGCTGTACTTCTTGCAAGTTGCTGACCAGATGATCCTGGGGTGGGTATTGGGCAAAGTAGATGGCGTAGCCGCTGGTGGGCGGCCCGTGAACGGTGAGTAACTGCTCGGCAATGTGGGAGAGGGGCAGGTAGGATATGGCTCTGTCCGAAGGTTTGATGCCGAACAGTTCACGGGCGTTTACGGCCGTGCGTGCCAGATTCTTATGCGAGAGCATTACCCCTTTTGGCGGCCCCGTCGTGCCCGACGTGTAAATGAGCGTAGCTAACTGGTCATCTTCCAGCGCCGCCATCCGCTCGTCAATGACCGATTCTTCCACCTCGTCGCCCAGCGCCAGAAAACTGTCCCAATCCAGCGTCATCTCATCATCAACCTGCACGCCCCGCATCGTCACAATGCGTTCCAGCGACCCTACGTCGCTGCGCACCTGGGCGATTTTGTCCCATTGATGCTCATTTTCCACCAGCACAACCTTGGTTTCCGCGTGTTCAATAATGTACTTGCACTCGTGCGGGGAGTTGGTAGTGTAGATGCCCGTTGGTGCGCCGCCAATGAGCATATTCGCCAGGTCCATGATGACCCATTCCGGCCGGTTAAAACCGAGAATAGAGACATTATCACCGGGACCAAGACCCAGCGCCGTCAGGGCGCGGGCTGCCTGCCGCACCTGTTGCGTATATTCTTCCCAAGATGTGGGTACCCAACTATCCCCGATTTTCTCATAATAAGCCGGAGCATTCGGCCGGGTACGGGCATTCTCGTGCAGCCGGTGTACGATTGTGTCTGCCATAACAAAATCCTCCTTGTGGATTAACGATTGTACAAAGTATGCTCTATTTAGGCGTTTATGTCAATGCGCTTATGTATTAATGAGTTTGCTGAAAAGTAAATTGCCAGGGTATATTTAATTGCGCCAAATGTCACAAATGTTTTATGACAAATGTCACTATTGGGGCGCCGGTATATCAGGTACACTCGCCGCCAAATTTCAATTTATTAACCTTGAGTAAATAGGTCAACGTTATCTATGTTTCAGATTAGCCGCCGTGCAGATTATGCGGTTCGTCTTATGCTTGAATTAGGATTGGAGCCAGACGAATCTTTATCAGTACGCCAACTGTCCGTTCGAACAAATGTCCCCAAACCGTTCTTGCACAAGATAACGGTTGATCTGGTCAGGGCTGGATTGGTGCAAACACAATCTGGCCCGAATGGCGGCCTGAAATTGAATCGGCCGGTTGACCAGATTAACATGCAGCAAATTCTGGAAGCGGTGGAAGGGCCGATTTGCTTGAACACCTGTCTTTTGCGTCCAAACGAATGTGAGCGTGATCTATTTTGCCCGGCGCATACATTCTGGGGAGCGTTGCAAAAAATGGTGGTGCAGCAATTGCAAAAGGCAACGTTGGCGTATTTACTTGAGGAGGCGCGTAATTTGACAATATATCCTCGTCGCCGCGCAGACATCCCCTATTTGAACGCGCCGGTGGCCGGATTGAGTCATAAGAAGGAGGTTTTTTATGAAAAGGGATAAGTATAAAGCGCCGCAAGGAACCATGGCAATTATGGTCATCTTCATTTTGTTGATCATACTGTTATGGGGCAGTGTGTTCCTGACATTACTGTCTCGGGGAGCGACAGGATAATGCACATAGACCGACGCGAACGCAATTTCATCCTTGTGTCCATTGTGATTATATTGATATTTGCTGTATCTATTTTAGTTAGCAGTTTTGTGCTGGGCATTCAAGTGCCTCAGTCGCCGGTTCCATTGGGGCGGGTCAACCCCAATACGGTGGCAACCCCTGGCGTATCTCCCTGGGGAGACCCTGTGGAAGAGCGGTTTCGTGAAGTAGCTCCCAACGAATACGAGGTCTATATCCTGGGCCAGGTCTGGACGTTCTTGCCTAATCGAATTACTGTGCCTAAAGGCTCTACAGTGACGTTTTATATCACCAGCAAGGATGTGATTCACGGGTTTAATTTGCAAGGTACCAACATCAATATGATGATTATACCCGGTCAGATTTCAACCTTGAGGGCGACTTTTGATACGCCGGGCGAGTATCAATTCGTTTGTAATGAGTACTGTGGTATCGGGCATCAGACGATGTATGGTACGCTGGTTGTGGAACCGTAAAGGAGGCAATTCATGTTCAAAACATCCAATAAACTCGTTGCCTGGAATATCGGCCTCGGTATGGTCGTTTTGTTTGTAGGCGGTATGTTAGGTCCGCTGCAAAAATTGGAACACGTAGGCATAAATTTGTATTCTTCATTGCAAAACATTGGCCTTGTCAGTTATTATCAGGGGCTTACCATACACGCCGTATTGAATGCGTTGGTGTGGACGACCTTTTTTATCATCGGATTTTTCACATTTGTCATTCCCCACAGTTTGAATCGGGAACTGGTTAAGCCCAAACTGAATGTGGCGGCAGTCCTCATCATGATTGTGGGGCTGGTTATGGCGGCCGTACCCATTTTGCTGAACCTGGCGACGGTCTTGTTTACCTTTTACCCACCTTTGATGGCTAACCCTTTCTTTTACATTGGCCTCACTGTTTTCGTGGTTGGCTCATGGGTAGCCGGATGGGGATTTTTTGCTACCTACATCACTTGGCGTAAAGAAAACCCAGGCGTCCTGACCCCATTCCTGGCCTTTGGTTCCCTCATTACCATGGCTTTGT
>JALUPA010000456.1:2431-11216 GCA_027054335.1 Ardenticatenaceae bacterium | reverse complement strand
GCATGCACCAATCCCCACTGGCTTACTTGTTCACCATCACGAATGGTTAAGGCTTGGGCCGCCGTACGGAATTCGTCCCATGTCCAGCCCGGCTGCGGTTCAGCCAATCCGGCGGCAGCAAACAAATCTTTATTGTAAAAAAGCAGCACCGGATTAAGAGAGAGCGGTAATGCACGCACTGTCCCATCCGGTTCTTGCAGGATGCCGGGTGGGAAGTCATCTTGATTAAAATTAGGGGCAGCGGCCATGAAGGGGGTCAAATCAAGCGTCAACTGCTGCCAGTTGGGGCCAAAGGCGTATTGGTCAGGGAAAATATCGGCCGTCTGGGCAATACGCCGGTTGATTTCACCTGAACTTGCATCTCCCATACCGGCCGTGATAGCTTCGATGGATTTAACCTGAATCCGGACGTTAGGGTGTTCCTGCTCGTAGGCGGCAATGAGATCATCATAGTCGTTGATATAGACATCGTTGACGGCAAACTGGATGATAATCCCATCGTCATCAATATTGCCTCTTTCTGGAGGAGAGTCTGCCGGAGAGCTTGCAAGGACCGAATTGTCTGCAACGAATTCAGACGTTTGGCCCACTTCCTGTCCATCTTTACATGCCGTCAAAAGCAAGAACAAAGTTAGGATTGGGACCCAAACGGTTATCTTTTTCATTGCATTTATCCTCTTGGAGTCAATAACGGGCATAGCATTGACCAAATGACGACTTGTAATTACGGGTCTTCATCAATTAGTGTGCTAAATGTTGCTTGAAACGTTAGCTTATCATTCCCGCGAAGGCGGGAATCCATTGGGTTTTAGCCACCTACCTCTGGATGCCTGCCTTCGTAGGCATGACAATTGTCGCTTTAGAAGTTTGTCAAGCACACTATTTAGCGAAGAGCCGTAATTACCTTTAAGCCATCAATGCCAAGCTATGCCCTCGATATGTTACTTTTTTGCCCAAAACCTCAAATAACAAAGTTCCGAACTCCCATGGTTAGCAAGGCCCAGTACAGGTACCGCCTACCTCTACACAGTGCCAGCATCCTCCACCACCAGAGATCGGAAACCATCGCCATTCTTTCTTTTTACATGCAGGGGAACAACCACAGTCTGGCCATCCGGCTGAAGCTATCTTTTGGGACAAAACTGCTTCTATAATCGCATCGGCAACTGACATCAACCAATTGGGCCGATTGGCGATGGATTCAACGGTTGTTAACAAATGATTTAACATAATAATTCTCCTTTTGATCATCATTACATGACTTAAACCTGTCAACTTTAAACATAGATCGAACATGACTCTTCATTTTTTAATTTAGCGCATACACCACTCCTTTACCCTGACCGGTAACCAAACCGCAAAACCAGATTAAGCAGCCATCCATTTTTGGGTGAACGCATACCAGTCCGGGCCAAAATACCCTGTGGCCTGTACCTTGCTCTCTTTATCAATCAGACAGAAAAAGGGTGTACCGGCTACTTTATAATCTTCCTTAAAGGAGTTGCCGTTCTCTGGTGCAATCAGCATTGGCAACCTGACATCATATTCCTTAACAAATGTCTCCGCTTTGAGTTTGTCGCCCATATTTACCAGCACCAATTCCACCCCAACTCGCTTTGCTTTTGGTCCCAAGTCGTTTAGCATCGGGATTTTTTCAATGCAGGGTGGACAATTTGGGGCAACAAACACGAAGGCTACGTCTTGATCAGCGTAACTGTCCAGGGTTATTTTTTCGCCGTTTAGCGTTTCGGCCACAAAGTCCGGTGCCAGCACGCCAACTTCGAGAGCATCTTCCAACTCTGGTATCCCTGTTTGCATTTGCATTGCATTACCACGTCGTATTAAACCGATCGTCAGCAAAAAGTTGAATATGACAAACACCCAAAGCAAGATTGAACTGATCACTAAAATTTGTTCCATTCGCTTCGCCTCTTTTCAAAAATGATCTCAGGTTCCTTGAAACAGCGCCCCGATATCAGCCAGGTTGGCCCATATCAGGACAAAAGCCAGGGCAACGACGCCAATAAGTACTGCTTCCACAGGCTGTAAAGTCGTTGTGATCCCATACGCCACTTTCTGTAACCACAAACCCATCATTGCCAGCAAAAGAAAACCAAGATTGCGCCACAGGTCATACGCCGTCACCGGTTGTTTGCCTGCACCAAAGCAATGGCAGGGGGTTTGTATGTTTCTAGTCAAAGTCCAGGTCAGCGCCGTCGTAAAAAGCAGGAACAGCAGGATTGCCAGACCAAATCCAATTGGTAACAATCGGCCGCCTACTGTAATCAGGGTAACTACGGCCAATTCGCCGATAAGCAGGAGAATGGCGGAAGGTTTGCTTAATGGGTCAGGCAGCAGCTTGAAATTGGTGATGGTTCGGGCAAATTGCCCCACGTCCCGCACCTTTGCCAGGAAGGAGTAAGCGAATATCAACCCAATAGTGATGCGGCTAAAAGTCAACAAATATGGCAAAAACATCGTATCCTTGATGAAGGTACCTGCCTATTAGGTTCAGGCTTAAACAAATCCGATTGCACTATGAAATTGGCGGCGACGTTGGTTCGACGATAACGGAACGATGAAACCTTGATGGTCGCTTTTATTCTAATGAGAATCGGGATGATGACAAGAGAGAACTCCCTACGATTTTGAGGAGGGAATTCCCTATTTGTCGCGCCGGAGGTACCAAACGGCCGCGCCTACCCGTGTTTTGACGCCCAACTTCTTATACAAAGCCGTCAGCCGTTTCTCCACCGTTTTCCGGCTCAAATGGAGGGAACGGGCTATCTCCGCATTGCTTTGGTCGGCGCACAAGTGTTGCAACAGTTGTTGTTCTTGTGTGGTAAGCAACACCTCTTGAGTTCCATCAGCCGGCGCATCGGGCAATGCCATCATCCTGGCCCACAGTTCCGGGCTGATGGCGGTGCGGCCGGCCAGCGCCGCTCGGATTGTCTGTACGATGGCGTCACCGGATTCACTCTTTAGTACCATGCCGCCTATACCGGCCTCGGCCAACTCTCGTAGAGGCAGGTCGTCGTCATCGTCCAGGAGCAGCACAATCGTTGTTTCCGGGTGGTACTGGCGTAGTTTCACCAGGAATGACGCCGGTAAAGCCGGCAGCAAGTTGCTAGCAAGCAACAACAAATGAGGTTGGTCCCGGGTCATCAAGGTATCGAATTCGCTTAAACATCCAATTTCGGCCACAATGTAAAAACCGGCGTCGGCCAAAACCTGGTAAAGACCGATGCGGCTGCACGTGTGGGCATCGGCCAACAGAATTTGTAAGGCGTCCTTCACTACACTGCCTCCTTCCCAAAGTTGCGCGACTGCACCAAATATGGGGGGGGTAGAGAACGATAGCCTAATATGTGGGGGATGCCTGGATGGGGGCTACCGGAATAGCAATTGCAAACCAACACAAAAACTAGCTATTCGTGCCGGGGTCGTAAATAGGAAAAAAGTACTGTATCAGGAAGGGCGCGAGCAGCTGCCGGTTTTATACCCACTGGGCGACGAAGGTGAGTAAAAGGGAAATGCGCATCGTGTGCTGTTACAGATAAACGGGACACAGCGTGTACTATTCTTGTGAAGTTGAAATACATTCCATGCTCCGCTGTGCAGTCAATCCGCCAGAGTTTAACAACCTCCGGCCGCTGCATTACTGGGATAATGCAGCAGTCACTTCCTGCAAACAGCTTTGTTGTATCTCACTATCCGTATAACCATTGCGCGCCATGACGCAAGAGCGGTACTCATCGGCCAATCGCTGCGCGTTGTCAAGCGCTTCTTCAACTGAAACGCCCTCTTTTAGAATTTGGTCATATGCTGTTATCAGCCAAGTAGTGGAAACGCCCAGCCAGGCATTTTCGCCGGAAATGTTTTGTAGGAAGGGCGTCTGATCAGAATGCTCTACACTGGCTAAATACGCCGCCGCTTTCTCTGTGCCAACTAGCTGTTGGAAAGCGGGCGATTCAGCCACGTCACGACGCGCCGGTAAACCAGAAATGGCGCTGGTTTGCTCAGTCAGGAAGGTAATCCACTGCCAACAAGCCTGCCGCGCCTGGGTGTTGGCGGAAATGAAGTAGCCTCTGGTGAATTGGTAGCCGCCTCTCTGTATGCCGCTGGGACTGCCCGGCAAGGGGACAACCCCTACGTTGGGTTGATTGCGATCAATGCTTGTTTCGCCCATTCCGTTGAAGCCGGAACTCGTCCACATGGCGGCACGGCCGTTCTCTATCAACCCCCGGCGTTCTGCAAAATCAGCAGAACTGCTGCCGGAGGTAGTGGTGATAAAAACAGGCTTCACCCCGTATTCAGTCGTCAGGCTTGTGTACCAACGCATCGCTTCAATGGTTGCCGGATCATTGAGACTCGTCGCCGGCGGCGCGATGGTCTCATTCAGCAAATTTACTCCCCGCCGCTGGATCATATTGAGCATATCATTCGCTTCGTACACATCGGAGACAAAGCCATATTGCTTGTTCTCCCCCTCTCCATTCGTGAGGGCTACAGCCATACGGAAAAAATCGTCAGTCGTCCAATCCGGGCCGGGGTAATCCATGTGAGCGGCGTCAAACAAATCCTTGTTGAATTCTATCACCGGTACAGAAACGTCGCCGGGCAGTCCGCGCAGCTGCCCCTGGTAGGCAAACTGATTGAGGGCGAATGGGAAGAAATCCTCCTTGTTGACAGAGGGATCAGCATCTATGAACGGCTCCGGACTTAAAACTGTTGCCAGATCGCTCCCATCATTCAAGTCAGGAAGCCATTGGAAGCAATCGGCATTGGCAGCTAAACTGGCTAACGTCACTGCCCCCTCAGAAAAATTTGGTTGTTCCAATTGCACAACAATGCCGGGGTTTGCTACCTGGAACTGCCTGGCCAGGTCACGATATGGCTGCAAGTTGCCCAGGCCATCCGCAACCATGAATTGAATCATGGTTGTATTTTCGGCGGCGATTGCTTCATCCTGCGACTCGGCCACTACAACAGGAGACGTAGTCGCGATTTGTTCTTGGGCAAGTTTGAGTTGCGCTTCCTCAATAGCTACTTCGGCCTCTTTTTGAGCCTGGGCCAGGGCATCGGCCGCAGACTCTTTACCTTCCAGAATAGTTGTAATGGCATCGGAAAAAGCTGAATAGCCTCCGCCGCCGCCCTCAATATAGGGAAGCCAAAAAGCGTGATCAACGTCATAACGCAATGTCGTAGCGAGATCTTCATCCAAATTTGCCCAGAAGCCGCTGGCCTCGGCTACAGAGGGGCGGCTCGGCAACGTGCCGCTAGAGATTTTACTCGGGGGCTGTTGGCTCAAGAACATGAGCCAGCGCCAGGCTGCATCCGGATATTTGCTGCCAGCGCTGATAGAGAATTCATTTGTATACGCAGGGGTTGTTTCACTGCGCTGTGTACTAATTGGGAAAGGAGCGACACCTACATTCAGTTGTTGACTCCAGTAAGACCAGGATGGCGAACGATCTATCCACATAGCAGCTGATCCGTCCACGATCAACTGCCATCCATCCGCAAAGACAACCTCCCCATCTCTGTTCCCGGCGTCGGATGGCGCATTCCAGGGGGCGACTTTGTGGATCAAGAAAAGGTCTGTGTACCACTGTACCGCTTCGACGATGGCCGGGGCCTCCAAACGCGGCGTAGGGGGTGTGGTATCGAGATTAAAGAGGGAACCGGCTTGAGCATGAACAAAAGGAAGGGGGTTGGGATATGGCTGGACAAATCCCCACTGTGTTACTTTGTCTCCATCTTGCACGGTTAAGGATTTGGCCGTTATCAGAAAATCATCCCATGTCCAGCCCGGTTGAGGGTAATCTAGGCCTGCTTGATCAAAGGCTTCTTTATTGAAGTAAATCAAGTCGTAGGTAATTTCGGTTGGCAAAAACCACATGCCGCCATCCCATCGACTTTGCTTTAGCGCGCCGGGATAGAAATCATTCATGTCGAAGTTGTGCGCAGCCACAAGAGGGGTTAGATCGAGTACAAGCCCTTGACGGACGGCTTCATATGAAGTGCCAATACTCCACACGTCAGCGGCAGAGGCCAATCTTGCATAAGCGTCATCCGGCCATCCCATCCCGCCAGGTTTCAACCCAAGCGTTTCATCAATGGAAACCAGTTTAATCTTTATTGCCGGATTCTCTTCTTCAAAGACCTCAGCCAGGGCTTCATAGCGAATCAGATCCCAATCGTAAATAGCAAAGCGAATAGTAACCGGTTCATCTTCCTCTTGTACGTCAGCATTGTTGACAACGGCTACAGGGTTTTCTTCGACTTGTGGATCTGTAGATGTGGCAGTTGGGATCGTTTTCTCATCACTATTAGTGGAACAGGCAACTGTAAATAAGAATAATAGAAGCCAGGTAAATCTTTTGATCATAATTACCCTTTCTTCTTCTTGAACCAGATTCGATAAATGATGTGTTCAATTATACACTTCTGATATTGCTTTTCCTCGGCAACTTCAATAACATGACACCCCACAGGGTTGATAGTGGAATTGGGCCCCATTGAGTAGAATCAATACTTGTCGTGGGCGAATCACCACGGACAAAACAATGCCCTTGTGGGATAACCCATTCAATATTCCCTTCACTATCGCACTGGCTGGCGAGAGACGATTGCACATTTTCGGGTATTTGGGAAATATGTATGGTTACCTTATCACCAGGCAACCCAATTAACCGCTTAACAAAATTTGTTTTTGTTGGTTGGGATTGCCAATAGGAATGGTAGAAATTAGAAGGTATTTCGCCTAAATTACCAACGACGATTTGCCCCACCTTAAACCACTTTGTGGGCCAATAACGCAACACCAATATCCGATCACGAGAATGCAAAGTTGACCTCATGCTTGGCCCTATTACTGTAACGATCCGGAGCAAGGTTTTAGCAAATACCAAGCTAAAAAATATAGTGCTAAACAAACTAGAAAGAAAATATAATCCAATGTTAAGCACAGGTAATTACCATGTCACTTCAATTAACCGGGCTTTGCCTGATGAACTTGAGATAACACTCCAGAATGACTACCCGTAGCTTTTCTTTGTCATGGAATAGCATTGGTGATTTTGATTCTGGCAAAGAAGTGACAAGACTTGATGAAAGTTTACCGTAGCAATTGGCACGTTTAGGAAACAGACCACATTTTATAAACTTCAATGAAGTCTTGCCACTTTACAAGTGTTAATTCGTTACGAGCACGAACAATTAGGCACACTTGTCCAGCAACATTTTTGACCAGTATCATACCAATAACCACAGTTTGTTAAGCAAACCTTGGCTTGGTAATAATCGCAGCCAGTACCGTTTTGAGAACAGACATTGTTCCATTGACAATGGATATCATAACAGGCATGAGCTTCTCCACCCGACACGATTTTGCTCAATAGTTTATCTACCATAGTTATGAAAAGGGTTGACCGATTTGTTATACTTTCAACCTTTGCCAAGAGTTCATCAATTACACTGTACATAATCTTAATCTCCTCGTTAGATGTTTTTCAGGTTAGCCATTTCAACAAAAACGGAAAAAAGCTGTTGGCGCATCCACATCACCTCCTCGTCTCGACATTCGTTCAGCTGGGCCATTGTTGAACAAACGCCTGCCATTCAGGCCCGAAAAAACCGGTTATAGCGACTTCGTGGTTCGCATCAATGACACAGTAAAAGGGGGTTCCGGCAGCCTTGTAATCCGGCCACAGCGAGTTGGGCGGCGGGGCTAACCAGATGGGCATGGTCAGGTTGTGTTGGGTGGCAAACGGCTTAATTTCCGCCGCCGTCTCTCTAAACAACAGCGCCAATACAACCCCCGCATCCGCCAGCCTGGGCACTAACGCCTGCAATTCCGGTATCTTTTCCCGGCAGGGGGCGCAGGTTGACGACATGAACACCAGGACCAGTTGTTGCCCGGCAAATTGCGCCAACGTCACCATCTCGCCGTCCAACGTTACGGCGGTGAACGCCGGGGCCGGTTCGCCGACGTTCAGCGTCTCCACCGGCGGCATTCCCGGCCGCGCGTTCGCCCGCCGGATGAGGCCAAAGGTAAGCAGCAGATTGAACAAAACGATGAGCCAAAGTAGGCCAACACTGACAACGAGAGCAGATGACATTTTATTTCCTCCAAACAGTCCGGGATATGGCAATTATCTCACCCAGATGGGCCATCAGCATGACAATGACCAAAGCCGGAAGGACGACGATGCTCCATTCAACCCAGGTCAGTGCCGCGACATCGCCAAAGTAGCTAATACCCCAACCCCCAGCAGCGCAAAGGATAAACCCGGTGTTTCGCCACAGGTCGTATATCGTCACCGGCTGTTTGTCTACGCCAAAGCAATGGCACGGGGTTTGTATGTTTCTGGTTAAAGTCCAAGTCAGCGCCGTGGTAAAAAGCAGTAACAGCAGGATTGCCAGACCAAATCCAATTGGTAACAATCGGCCACCCCCTGTGATCAGGAAAACGACGACCAGTTCGCCAAAAAGAAAAAGTATGGCAGCCGGCCGGCTTAATCGGCCGGGCAGCAATTTGAAGTTAGTGATGGTGCGGGCGAACCCGTTTACGTCCCGCACTTTAGTCAGGAAAGAATAGGCAAATGTGACGCCAATGACAATGCGGCAAAACATCAGCAAATAAGGCAGCATGCTTTTTTGTTTAACGTACTACTTGGACAAATATGCTACACAAAATCTGGTAAACAGTTGCGAAAACAGCTTACATGAAACAATACATTCTGCATAGATGCAGATGTACTCTTTTTTAGGTATTGGCGTA
>JALUPA010000456.1:0-2421 GCA_027054335.1 Ardenticatenaceae bacterium | reverse complement strand
GTCATCCATAAGTTTTTCCTCAAGGTGTAGTTGAGGAAAATGTAGTTTTAGTAGCGGATTTTGTCAATTGCCCCGAAGGGGCTTCACTTTTCCAGCTTTGTCTGGAAAAATTGCTAGGTATTGGCGTACTTATTTTTGGGGTGTTGGCACACTGGTACACAGTAAGAAGGCAAAATCAGCTAGAGTTGGACAAGTCACATCAATTTCAGGATGTTGGCGATGTTTGCCAGAAACGGGGAAATTTGTTTGAGTCGCTGAACCATCATCTCTCTTTATCTGTCGGCACAAAGTCTGGCAGGGTGAGCGTCGGCGTTTTGCTTGTAAGAGGCAGTGGTGTTGAGACCAGTGTGCGACGCGGCAGTTTCAGGAGAACAACGCCCGCCAGGAGATTAAGAGGGATGGGACCCCATACTACTGAATCTTCACTCCAACGGGAATCCCCTTTAATGAAGCAGTGATCTTCAGGAATTTCCCAAGTTATATACCCTTTGTCATCGTTGTCATCTATCGAGTCGGGATGGGTAAATTTATTTACTTCGGATACATGAAGGATTATTTTATCATCGGGTAAGCCAATCAGACGTTTAATATAAAGTTTTTCTTTCCACGGCCCCTGGTAGGGAGGATGGGATAAAACAATCTGCCCAGTTTGATATTTATGAAGTGGTTGATTCCGCAAAACAAGGAGTCGGTCGCCATCCTGGAGCGTAGGGTGCATACTGTAGCCTGATACAGTTACCACGGCGAAGCATTCTCGGATGAAAACAATTAAGACCAGCAGGATGAATGGTAGGCTACCGATGAGAAACCGCAAGGTAATTGTCATAAGAACTTTACCCTCCGCCGCCAAGCATAAAGTTGGGAATCGTGGGGTCCACTTCCCGGGCGCAATCGTTGCGGGCCTTTTGGTTATAAAAAGCGCCTTGATCAATGACGCAGTCACGGTAAGCGTCAAATGTTTCCTGAGCCTGTGACAAAGCTTCTTCAGCCGTCATCTCTCCCGCCACAACCCGCGCCAACGCTGCGGAGAACCAGAAATTACTAATGCCCATCCATCTTGTCTGGTAAAAATCAGACGTTGTACTGTCTGCCTGGGTAATACTAGCTAGATTGGCGGCGGCCGTTTCCGCGCCGACACGCTGCTGGTAAGCGTCTGATTCGGCCACGGAACGACGAGCCGGCATACCAGGATTAGCGTCTACCGTTGTTAAGAATTTGATCCACTGCCAGCACGCCTGACGGTGCGGAGTGTCGGCCGAAATGAAGTAGCCTGTTCCTGCGGCCGGTATGGACGGCGCATTGGGGTTTAAGGGAAGCGGCGCTGCGCCTACATTGGTTAACCCTTGCGTTAGTTTGGTGGACAGTCCGTAATTTACGGGGCTTAACAAGGTCCACATTGCGGCTCGACCTTCTTGAACCAGACTGTTTCGCAAATCAAAGTAAGGCCCCGGGTTGGTATTGGCCGCTGTGGTGTAATCTATGAGCAGAACGGGCTTGACGCCATACGTCCGGCTTAAATCAGCGTACCAGCGCACAGCCTCAATCACGACCGGAGCGGTGAAGGCTGCCGTTGGCGGATCAACCGATTTGTCAATCAGATCAGCACCAAAGCGGAGCAACATGACATTGATTACACTTGTTTCCATCACTTCCGGCACAAAGCCGTACTGTTTTGTTTCTCCTTCTCCCTGCGTTAAAGTAACGGCAGTTTCCAGAAAATCCTCAAACGTCCATCCTGGCTGTGGGTAAGCCACGCCGGCTGCGTCAAAAACGTCTTTGTTATATTGGATGATCATCGGGGTGACAGCGGCGGGTAATGCCCATAATTGGCCTTGATATCTAAACGGCTCAACAAGCGCGGGGTAAAAATCGTCCAAAGTGAAATCCGAGTCTGCTTCAATGAAGGCGTCCAGGTTCAAGATGGCTGCCCGCTCCTCCGGGTCGGCAAGGTCTGGCAGGTTCCATTGAAAACAATCACCTGGAACGCCGCTTTCGTCAGTATTCATGGCAGAGGTAAAGCCGCGCGGTTTTATCGTAACGGTAATGTCCGGATGTTCTGCCATAAATTGTTTGGCTAACTGGCGATATTGTCTCCATTCCTCTGTGGCTGAGTAAGGGAGAAAAGTGATTTTGGCTGCTCTGTCGCCAGTCTCAACTTCGTTGGTTACAATGGCAGGCCCTGCTATCGCATCCCCGGCTATAGTGCCCGACGCCTGGACAGCGGCCGTTTCCGCTTCAGCCAGCGCATCTGTTACCGATTTTTCCTGGGTTAGAATCGTCGTTATCGCCTCGACGAACAGACGATTGGCCGGGCTGAAGTAATGCTTGAAACCACGCGCCAGCGCCTCTTCCACAACTGCTCGTGTTTCAGGGGCAGTATCATCCCAAAAATCAGCCGCTTCCCGCGTAGACGCCCACGCC
>JALUPA010000455.1 GCA_027054335.1 Ardenticatenaceae bacterium | reverse complement strand
CAGCGCGCAGCTATCCAGATACGACTGCATGTCTTCCGGGGCGTACCGGGCGATGGGAGGCAGCAACGCCGTCGTATCCAGCTCCGCCGCAGAAAAATCCCCATCCTCAGCGCAAATCACCGAGAAATACATCCCTTCACTAAAGGTCTGGTCGAAAGCAAACAAAGGTAAAATCTGGGCCACGAAGAAATAGTTGCCTGCTTCCAAATCGGAGACAATTTTGGGGAAGATGGCGTACATGTCGGGTAGGTAAAATGTTTGGAAGAAAAAGTCCAGCAGGGCACGGCCGTCCAGATAAACGTCCACCGTTTCCTTCGTTTCCGGATCAATCACCTCAATAATGGCCGGATTTTCATTCAAATCATCCACCAGTTGCAGCAGGCGGCTTTCCAGATTGGGGTAATCGGCTGCGCAAGCCGGATCGTCATTGCAGGCGCGGAACAGTTCGCGGAAGATGCGGTCTTCATTCCGGGCCACTTTAGGGATGAAGTTGAGATTGGGGGGCACGACCCCATCCAGAATCACGCTGCGTAAACGTTCCGGGTAATCCCGCATCAGATGCAGTCCCAACAGCGTACCATAAGAGACGCCGTAAAAATTGAACTCGTCGTAGCCCAATGCCTGCCGGATGTCCTCCACATCGGCCGCATTTTCCAAAGAGTTGTAGGCAGACAAATTGATACCCTCTGCTTCCAATCGCCGGTAACAATCCGCCAGCAGTTCCAACGAGCGTTCCAGCCCTTCTTCCGGTGGCAGCCCCAGCAATTCGCCCGCGGCGGCGATGGACTCGTCGCAAAACAAATCCGGATCGGCGTATTGTGTACCGCGCTGGTTAAAAATCACAATGTCCCGTTCGGCAGCAATAGCGGTATTGGGCACAGTGTAGGGGAATATCTCAAAGGCAGAGCCACCCGGGCCGCCCTGCGCCAAAAACAGGGGGTCAGGTTTGGCGTTGGGTGACGTCGCCCGCAAAACAGCCACCGGCAGGCGGATGGTTGGCCCATCCGGGTTGGCGTGTTCTTCCAGGACAGTGACGTAACCGCACGCAAAGCCCATTTCGTCCGGCGACGGCGTAAACGGCCCCAAGTCTGGCCCGTTAAACGGACAAGGCGCCGGGGCAAATGTGGGTGTAAATCCCTGAGCGTATACGGCCGTACTCCCGCCCAGCAGTGCCAATAAACCAAGCAATAATTTTACATAACGAAACATAATTCACCTGTTCTATTCAGTGTGGCTAAAGCATAGCCAACGAAAACCAGCAAAGCAAAGGCGCGGCCGATTATCTCATCAAACGTTAGCCGTGCCGGGTGCGCACCGGCCTCCGCCTGGGATTTGCAATCCCAGGCTGTCATGCGCCACAGGCGTTTGAAGTACGCTGATTGCGATTCATTAATTAGATCGGTAATCAACAAAGTAACTGAATCGCTTAATGAACCTGAGCAGCCGTTTAGATGTTTACCGATTTAATTTACTCAGGTTCATAAGCGCACTTGGGTTGCCGGCCGGACGTGACAACAACGCGCTTTAGCGTGTTTTCTGTCTCAGAGGCCGGATTGCATCCGGCGGCGGTCTTGACGAATGGCTGGCAACTGGCACAATAACCACATGAACCCAACCAAACTTTACGATGGTTACATCTTTGATCTGGATGGTACCGTGTACCTGGGAGACGCCCTCCTGCCCACTGCCGGAGAAACCATTACCCGGCTGCGGCAAATGGGGCGGCGCGTCATCTTCCTCTCCAACAACCCCACCCGCACCCGCACCGAATACGCCCAAAAGCTGACCCGCCTGGGCCTGCCCACCCCGCCGGAAGACGTGATCAACTCTTCCTGGGTGATGGCTGACTTTTTGCGGCGGGAGATGGGGCACGGCCGTCTTTTCATCGTGGGCGAACAATCATTGCAGGACGAACTGGCCGCCGCCGGGTTTACCTTAACCAACGACGCCAGCCGGGTAGAGGCGGTGATTGCCAGCTTTGACCGCACCTTCGACTACCGCAAACTGCAAATTGCCTTCGACGCCATCCGCTGCGGCGCCCGCTTCTTTGCCACCAACGCCGACCGTTACTGTCCCATCCCCGGCGGCGGCCAACCGGACGCGGCCGCCATGATTGCCGCCATCGAAGCCTGCACGAACACGCAAGTGGAAGCCGTCGTGGGTAAACCGTCCCGCCACATGGCCCAGGCTGCTCTCAGCCGGCTGCAACTCCCCCCGGCCTGCTGTCTAATGGTGGGCGACCGGCTGGAAACGGACATCCTTATGGGTCTGAATGCGGGGATGGACGCCGCTCTCACGCTGACAGGAGCGACGGATGAAACGATGGTGGGGGATACGGCCGTGCAGCCGACTTACGTGATCGGGGAGTTGGGAGAGTTACTTGAGTAAAGATTGGGGATTGGCAATCTCCAATCTCTCAATCTCCAACCCTCATCTCCACCCGCTCAAACCAATCATCATCCGTCTGCGGGGTGAGACGGCCGTGTACCTGCCGCCATTGCAGGGGGAGGGACATCATTTCCGCGATGCGTTCATCCGGTGTGCGGGCCGAGGCGGCGGCATCGCCCGTCGCTTCACAAGGTGCATCCGGGCCGCTGCGGACGCATTCCGGCGGCGGCGGATCGCCGTAGGAAAGGAAATACAACTGCCAGGCAGCGTCGTGGCGGCAGACCTGATCGGTGACGGGGCAAAAGTTGGGGAATAGACGAGTGTAGGCGGTCAACGGCCGTAACTCCTCATTGGCGTCGCTCACCGGTTCTCCCCGCGTCAGTAACGACGAGCGGTACCATTCCACCAAAATGCCGGCGGGGATGATTTGTTCCGTGATCGCCTGGCGCACGGCCGTACCCGTATTCACCCCGCCCAGAAAATCCTTCTCCTCCAGAGACCAGTACGGATCGAGCAGGGCAATCCGCTGCGGCCGTAAATTCTCCCCAATCTCCCCCCGCGCAATCCCCTCCAGAATGCGCAGCGTCACTGCTACCGCCATCTGGTTACCCAGCGAATGCCCCGCCAGGTGGATTGTCTCTCCCTCGTAACCGGCCAGGGCGGATTTATACGCTTCGTAAAACAGGGCAGACGCGCTCACGTCCGGCGCGCTGTCCACGTGATACACGCCGTCCGCCGACCGCCAGCGCATCCCCACCAACGAATCGGCCGTCCAGATTTTGTTCTCGGCAGTCACCACCACGTCCTCGTCGGCAAACGCAGCCCAGTAAAAGACGCCCACGTTCCAGCCGCCCGCTATCCAGGCATTTGCCAGATTGGTTTCCAGCAGCGCCTGCCCCTCTTCATCCGTGGCCGCGTAGCGGAAGTCAGGCGGCGTACCCACCTGATCTGGCAGCCAGCCATGCACAAAGATGATTGTCGGTTTGGCCGGATCGTAGTACGGGTTGGCCTGGCCGGATTGGGCCGGCTGGCCGGCGTTGTCACGGCCGTACCAGACCAGCCCGTACACCGGTTTTTCGCCCGGTTCGGCCGGCCGGGGCCACTGAGAAATAACTACGCTGCCCGCGACCACGACCAACAACAGTAACAATATCCCCAAAACCAGCCCTAAAACACGCAACCCCTTCCTTTTACACCCCATATAAAGACCTTTTCTTTTTGTTTTACCTGTGTTAAACCAGACACTTGACTAACGCTTTTGCTGCCTGCCTTTAGCTATATCTCAAATACTTCAGGAATTCCATAAATCTTATGCGAGCAAATATTTCTCACTTCAATAGGAATTTCATCATTAGCTTTCCCCCTCAAAGCCATTTGGCCATCTACCATATC